>JAPLVH010000010.1 GCA_026397205.1 Candidatus Berkelbacteria bacterium
TAAAACCACCACCTCCGACCAAAACGGCCGTTATACACTATCTTTACCCCGAGGTTTCTACAAACTTCTCATAACCAAGCCCGGGCTGGAACAAACATCAAACAATGCCTTGCGAGTCCGCTCGAACTTCAAACCGATAAAAGTCAGGATTGGGATGCGGACTGAATCAAAAGTTGAAAATCTGGCGACAGCAACATCATCATCAAAACAAAAAAGAGAATTTTTCGATGCCTCTGACATCATCGAAAAATTCTCCGGCCAAAGCGGCGACCTCGGCATAAAACATTTGATCAAATAAAAATACTGGAATTCCAAATATTCACCACTGACAAAATGTCCTCATTATTCAATGCCAAATTATCACTGATCTTTTTCTGAATTATTCCGCGAAATTTATAAGCGCAATATTTAATTTGATCGTAATAATCGCGATCTTTTTTCGGCAATGCTTCAAATTTCTTTTCTAGCTCGGAATCGGAAATCGAAAAAACTTTTTGCGATAAGACCCCAAATTCTCCCCACAAAGCAGCATTAACAATCTCGTTGATAATATCATTTTTATCTACGCCGTCGTCAACATATTTTTTAGAAATTACAATTTGATCTTTGCATTTATTAACCAATTTAATATAATTTTCTGTATTTTGAAAATGATGACTAATTTCGTGATAAAAAGTATTGAGCAATGGATAATTATCGTCTGCCAAATTGAAATCGCCAAATTGTATAACGATGTATCCTTTTTTGCCAGAAGAAAAATACATTCCCCCAGCCGATTTGTTTGAATTTTCCGAAAGACAAATTAAAACATCAAATGAAAAATTCTCGCTATTTTGATAAATTACTCTTGCTTTATCGACAGCATTTTTATTCTTCTCTAGATTATTTTCCAAAAATTTCGCAATTTCAACCATATTTCTTTTCTGTGCCGAGTAAAAATATTCGAATCTTGGCTGGAAAATTTGAAATGCATTTTTAATTGTTGCGACATCACGCGAAGAAATTCGATTTGAAATTTTCTGCCAATTGATTGAATTACTTTTGACAAATTCAGCAATTAAATGTTCTTTATTCTTCTTATTGTATTTTTTAAGAATTTTCACAAAATTTAGCAATGTCGTCTTTTCAACATCTGACAATGGTGTTGGTTTTGTTTTCCAAATTTCGTTGAAAGATTTTCTGCAAGAAAAATGCCACTCGGAAAGATTGGAGATAAAAAGGAAAAGATTAAGTTGTTTATTTATTTTGGTCATAGATATAATTAGAATAGGGATCGCCGGAGGCCGGCGATCCCTATGTGTGTCAGTTGCGCGCCCAGCCACTGTCCTTCCAGCTTGATGCTTTGGGCTGGCGGGCGTGCGCTGCGGCGCGGGCGATTGCCTTCGCGACGAAGCTCTGTTTGGACATGGTATTCACCTCCGTTTAGTAGGCTTTGGCGAAAGTTGAACTCACTAACTGATACAACGATCGCCTTTGGGTGCAAAAACCATATTTACCTTCGGCCGTTAGTTGATTATCCGAAACACGCATATTTGGACAACCATTTCCACAGAGCCGAAGATATTCACAATTTTTACACTCAGGACTCACAAACCGAGATTGTTTAGCAAATTTTCTGAAAACCGGATCATTTGGAATATCATATAAATTGATTTGGCTGATATTGCCAAAACTTATTTTCTGATTATACCTTTCGCAGGGATAAATTGACCCGTCTCGATCGATTGACAACCAATGGCAACACGTTCTGGCGGATGAACAGCAATTAATTCTCTTACCAGATATCCAGGCGATAACTTCGTCCAACTCTCGAATGCCAATGTCCGGATCGCCATATTCCCACCAAGATTCAAAAACTTCTCTAAGATAATTATACCATTCATCATCAGTTATACTCAAACCGTCTGACTCTAGTGAATCGAAAACTGGACTATAACTAATTGAGCGAAATCCTGCACCGACCAGATATTCGAAAACTTCTCTTGAGTATGCGAGTGTTGTATTCGAAACTGTGGAAATAACTGAAACCGGAATATCGTATTTTCGTAGTAGACTAAGCCCTTCCATTGTTTTTCTGAAAGTGTCACGACCGCCGAATGTTCTCCGATTTATATTGTGAACAAACTCCGGGCCGTCAATACTTACTCCTATTCCGAAATTTCCATCATTGAAAATCGATGCCAGCTCATTGGTGATTCCAAAGCCATTAGTTTGTAACTGATGAGAGATTATTTGATCTGCTTGTTTGAACTTCTCAGTCAAAGTTAAAACTTGTGAGAAAAATTTAGGCCCCGCGAGTGTTGGCTCTCCGCCATGCCAACAGAAATTGGCATAAGGGTGTGAATAATTGAGAAATTTTTCGATTAAATCTGACAACGTCTGGTCGCTCATTATTCGACCATCCCATTTTTCTTTGCCATAATTGCAATAGCGACAATGGTAGTTACAAGATCCACCAACTGGCCTCACCTGTAAAGAAAACCAATGGTATCTGCCCATTTTATTCACCACTCCTTGTTTTTTTGTGCCACTTGTCCACTTCGGATCAAGTCACTTTATTTATAACACGCGATTCTCCTGTTTGTCAAGTTTTTGGATACAATACATCATCCACAAAACAAAAAAGAGAATTTTTCGACGCTGACGATATTATCGAAAAATTCTCCGACCGAGGAACAGATCTCGGCATCAAGCATTTGATAAAATAGCTTGTCCTTCGACTTCACTCGGGGCATTCGCCAATGCTATGTCAGGTTTTGGCCTGTCATGAGCTTGTCGAATGGCGGAAGCGAGAGGATTCGAACCTCTGATGACATTGCTGCCATAACGGTTTTCGAGACCGTCCCGTTCGACCACTCCGGCACGCTTCCTTGATAATTCAAAAGTCAAAAATCAAAGGTCAAAATTATGGTAGCCACTTCGTGGCTGATTTTTTTTGCTTACAGCTTACTAGCTTACGACTTACAACTTGCGTTTTCTCACCGTTATCTCGACTCCCTTGGCGCGTTCCTTTTTGTACTCGGGTTTTTCCGTGCCGTCGGGATTGGCATCGGGTTCCAAAGTATATTCAGGCAACTTGGCGATCGCGACCGCCGGAAAGCGGCCGATAAATCCCAAATCATATTTATTATTGATATACCACTGCTGGAGAATCATCACCAGCGAAGTTATCACCCAGTAAATTGCCAAGCCGGCCGGCAAAGATCTAGCGATAAAAATCGTAATCAGTGGGAAGAAGTAAATCATCTGTTTATTCATCGCCACCATCGGGTCGGTGGCATTTTTTGTTGCTGGTGGTTGCGGCATCATCTTTGTCTGAATAAATTGCAGGGCGCCGGCGAGAAGCGGCAGGACCCAGAGGTTCGGTTTCGAAACATTAACGCCCCAAAAAATCAAATTGATTGACGACGGATGTTTTATAAATGAATAAAGTAAGTTGAAGTGGTCGGCATTGAAGCCGATCATAATCACCCGATAAAAAATAATTAGGACGACCAGCTGGATGATTAGCGGCAAACAACTGCCAAACGGCGAGACCTTGTGTTTTTTGTAGAGTGCCATCATCTCCTGCGACATCATTTTCTGATCTTTTTTGTATTTCTCCCGAACGGCGGTCATTTCCGGCTGGATTTTCTGCAGTTCAATCATTGACCGGCTGGCTTTGAGCGAGGTTGGCAAAAGGATGATCCGGATAATTATTGTCAACAAAATTATCGCCACCGCAACTTGGTGACCGGGAACCGTCCCAACCAAAAACATTAAAAGGTTGTAGATTGGGATAAAGAGAATTTGGGTGAAAAATGATGACATAATTCAAAAATTAAAAATTAAAGATCAAAATTATAGTAGCCACTCCGTGGCTGGATTTAATTCTTTTTACATTTTTATTTATCATTTTGATTTTTGATATTTGATCTTTTATTTTAATTGGTCGGCTCCGCCTTGGCTCCACGGATTACATCTTAAAATTCGCCAAATTGATATCGCGACGCCAGTGGCGACGCCTTTTTTCTCGATCGCCTGTTTTGAATACTCCGAACAGCTCGGCTGATATTTACAAAAACCACCGGGGTGCCGAGCCGAAAACCAGCCGTGATCCGGAGATAAGGTTTTTTGGTACAAATTAATGGTCGCTACTAAAACTTTTTTCATAATTTTTTCTGTCCATCCCCGATTTAGTCGGGGATCCAACATAGTAGATTCCCGCCTGCGCGGGAATGACACCTAGATTTGCGAAAATAATTTTTCTATTTCCTGAAAAATTATTTCTCGTTCAATCGGCCAGTTGCCAAACTTATGCGCCGTGATGATAATATCAAACGGCGATTTCATCGTCGGTGAATTTTGGCGAATGATTTCTCGAATCTGGCGCCGATGTGCGTTTCTTCGCGTCGCTCGTTTTTCAACTTTGGTGCCAATGACAATCGCGAAACGATTACAACTCTGCCGGTTCGGCAAAAACCGGAGTGAAAAATTCTGACCACCGATATTTCGGCCATTGCGATAAACTCGCTGGATGTCCTGACTTTTTCTTAATCGATTTATATTTGCAAGCATGAATTTACTTTAACAGAAAGTACCAGTGATATCAATTGTTCGTCATCCTGAATTCATTTCAGGATCTACATAAATTACAAACAAAGATTCCGAAACAAGTTCGGAATGACATTTATCAAATCGAGGTTATACCAAAACTAAGCCGAGAGTTTGGTTCGGCCTTTGTGCCGGCGGCGGGAGATAACCTTGGCGCCGCCAGCGGTTTTCATCCGCGACAGAAACCCGTGATTTTTTGCCCGTTTTCGCTTGTTTCCTTGAAAAGTTCGTTTCATAAAAAATATTTGTTATTAGATTTTTATCTTATCATTAACACCGGTGATAATCAAGTCCCATAAAATTTATCAATTAGTCATTCCAACATTTTGATTTTTGACTTTTGATTTTTGATTTTCTTGCAACCCTGTGGATAACTTGCTATGTTTTTAATACAATGATTTTAGGGAGAAAAATGGCCGAAAACGACGAAAAAATTTGGCAGTCGGCGCTTGGAGAACTGGAGATAATTTTCGCTGGTCCGGTTTTTAAAACCTGGTTTTCCGGCGTCGAATTTGAGAGTTTTGATGATGGTGTTTTTACACTCCTGGTGCCAACAATTTACTATGAAAGTAATTTGCGCGGTCGTTTTGAAAATAAGATTTTAGAGGTTCTTAAAAAACAGCTTGGTGACAAAATTAAGTCGGTTGATTTCCGGGTTTCGACATCACCGAAAAAACCAGCAAAACCTGTGGATAACTTAGGAGTTATTAACAGGCCTGTGAATAACTTTGATAGTTTTCCACAGGTCGGACAACCTGTGGATAAGTCAAAAAACGAGACATTGAATGACGACAATACTTTTGAGAATTTTGTCGTCGGCACATCTAACCAGTTAGCGCATGCGGCGGCAAAATCGGTTTCCGAGAAACCGGGCAAAAGTTATAATCCGCTTTACGTTTACGGTGATTCCGGCCTCGGCAAAACCCACTTAATTCAGGCGATCGGCCACCGCGTGGTGGAAAGACAGCCAAAAGCCAAAATAATTTATGTTTCTTGTGAAACTTTTACTAACGAATTTATTGATTCAGTCCAGAGCGGGAAAGCCAAGGAGTTTAAGGATCGGTATCGGAACGCCGACCTTCTGATTATTGATGATATTCAATTTCTCGGTAAAATGGAAAAAACCCAGGAGGAGTTTTTTCACACCTTTAATCATTTGCACCAGAAAAAAAAGCAGGTGGTTTTGGCTTCCGACCGGGTGCCGAGAGAGATCAAGGGTTTGGAAAAACGTTTGCAGACCCGGTTTGAGTGGGGGATGGTCGCCGATATTCAGACCGCCGATTACGAAACTCGCTGCGCGATTTTACAGTCGAAATGTGAGGAAAAAAATTTTCCCTTGGCTGAAGAAATCATTCAGTTTATTGCTCAAAATATCACCACCAATATTCGTGAACTTGAGGGTGCGCTGATAAAACTTATTGTCAATTGTGAATTTACTCATATCCAGCCGACATTGGAGATCGCCGAGAAAATTCTTGCCGACATCGTGACCGAAAACCAGAAGAATCAGCCACTCTCGGTTGATAAAATTCTCAAAGCGATCCAAAAATATTACAAGGTGCCGGTTGATGATATTATTAGTAAAAAAAGAAGTTCGGTAATCATTCGACCGAGGCATGTGGCGATGTATTTGATCAAGAATATGACCGAGCTTTCGACGGTTGAGATCGGCCGGGTGCTTGGTGGAAAAGATCACACAACAGTAATTCACGGATGTAAAGCGATTGATAAGGAGGCAATCGGCAATAAGAATCTCCGTGATGAAATCGCTATAATTAAAGCCGGTATTTTTGATTGAGTTTTTACCAATCCACGATTTTGTTAAATTGGGTTAATACAATCAATAATAGTAATAATAAGGCCTGTTAATAAGTTAATAACTTAAAATATCATTTACCAAAATAGCAAATTCCGACAGACCAATGCGAAAAACCGGTGGCAAAGCCTGTGGATAACCTGTTAATAACTTGGTATATACTGTGGATAACTTTTAATAAAATACCAGAAAATTACTTTGCCTGTGAATAACTCGAAAGTTATTCACAGGCAAAAATAAAATCCTGGTTTTTAGCTTCAATTCCTGTGGATAAGCTGTGGAAAACTAATAACTTAAAACTAAAAGCGCAAAACGTAAAACTATAACTAAAAATTTCAAACTGGAAAAAGATTTCGGCACGGCAGTGCCGACCGCAGTTTTACACTTTTCGTTTTTAATTTTAAACTAATATATAAGGAGTTTTTATGAAAATTTCCTGCACCCAAGAAAAATTGAACAGAGGGCTTTCGACCGTATCGCGAATTGTTGGTAACCGAACAACTTTGCCGGTTTTGTCGAATATTTATTTAGAAACCGGCGATGGTTGCCTGAAATTGTCGGCAACCGACCTGGAAATTGGTATTGTGACAACAATTGCCGCCAAAGTTGACGAAGCCGGCGCGACAACGGTGCCGGCCCGACTTATGTCGGAGTTTGTCGCCAACAACAGCGATCCAAACATTTTGCTCGAAACCAAAGACAACACCACGCATTTGAAAAGCGAGCGTTTCGATGCCAATATTAAGGGGATTGACCCGGCGGAATTTCCGGTTTTGCCGGAAGTGTCAAAGGAGGCGGAAATCTCAATCAGTGCTGAAGTTTTTTCTCGCGCTGTCTCCGAAGTTATTATCGCCTGCGCCAACGACGAAACCCGCCCGGTTCTATCTGGTATATACTTCAGATTCGAAGCCGGAGTTTTATATTTGGTTGCGACCGATAGTTATCGCCTGTCGGAAAAGAAAATTAAATTAACCACCCCGGTCCCTAACGACAAAGAGTTTATCGTCCCGGCTCGGACGATGCAGGAAATTTTGCGCATCTCCTCGTCGCTTGTCTCTGGTGAAAAAATTATTTTATCGGCGAGTGAAAACCAAGTTGCCTTCGTCCTCGGCGAGACAAAAATAATTTCTCGGCTGATTGAGGGCGCATTCCCCAATTATAAACAAATTATTCCAACCGCCTTCCGTTCGACAGCCAAAGTCGAACTGAAGGATTTCGCTGCCGCGGTTAAAATGGCGGCGCTTTTTGCTCGCCAGGGCGCCGGAAATATCAAGGTCAAACTGGCGAACGATCAAATTATTTTGACCTCGATCGCCGACCAAGTTGGCGACAATATCTCTAATCTCCCGGCGGAAATCAGCGGTGACGAGGTGGAAATCACCTTCAACGCCAAATTTATTCTGGATCTACTGACGGTTGTTACGGAGAAAAAAATTCTGATTGAAGTCAACGACAAAACTTCGCCGGGTATAATCAAGCCGGAAAAGGAAAGTGATTTCGCCTACATTATTATGCCGCTGAGGGTAGAAGAATAGAAATATCAAAAATTAAAGATCAAAGATCAAAATGTTGGTAACCACTCCCTGCCCGCCAGTGCCTGGCGATGGCAGGCAGGCGTGGCTGGATTTTATTCTTTTTAACTTTTTCATCTATCATTTTTTTGCGTTAGCTTACCCTGTGGGGATTTTTGATATTTGATTTTATATTTATGCTGACTCATTTATCTTTGGTAAATTTTCGAAATCACCCCAAATTCGAACTTGATCTTGGTCAAATTACAGTTTTGGTTGGTGACAACGGCGTCGGCAAAACCAATGTTCTGGAAGCAGTTTCACTTTTATCTTGCGGCCGCTCTTTTCGCGGCGACAACCGACTAGAAATGATTAAATTTGACGCTGACTTTGCCCGGATTGTTGGTGATGATTTGGAAATTTTTGTCTCTCGCCACCCACGGCTGGTTTTTCAAGCCAAAGAGCGCGGCGTCAAACAAAAAATTGCCGACTTTGTCGGTCTTATGCCATCGGTGCTTTTTTCGCCCGAGAGTTTGAAAATCATCACTGGCGAGCCGAAGGAGCGGCGGCGGTTTTTAGACATTGTCATCTCGCAAAAAAACCACAAGTATTATGCGGCAATTTCTTCATACAAAAAGGTTTTGCTTCAGCGCAACAATCTTCTGAAAATGATTGCCGACGGCAGTGCGACGCCGGACCAACTGGATTTCTGGGATGAGGAACTAGTGAAGTCGGCGATCGAAATCACAAAATATCGCAAAGAGGCGGTCAAAGATTTTTCTGAAAAAATTTCTGATTTTTATCGGACGATTTCCGGCCAAAAAAAATCTAACATCGAAATAATTTATCATGCCAAAGCCGATGGTGATTTTGCCGCTAAATTATTAGCAAAAAGATCGATTGACATAGCTGTTGGTCTCTCGACATCAGGGCCGCACCGTGACGACTTGCAATTTAAACTATCTGGTCTGGAAGCGGAAAAATACGCCTCGCGGGGCGAGTTAAGAAGCATCATCTTGTCGCTAAAAATGGCAGAACTGAAATATTTGGGAAACGGTGTCGCACCAATTTTGCTTTTGGATGATATTTTCTCTGAATTTGACGCCGACCACCGGGCGCATTTGGCGGAGTTAATCGCCAATTATCAAACCCTGATCACCACCACCGATCGCGAACATCTATCGTCAAAACTCTTATCCTCGGCCAAAATCATCGAAATTACTTGACAAAACCGCGAAAGAAACCACAAGAATTAGGAATTAGCATTAAATATTAAGATTTTTATTTATATTTAGAAGAAGGTATAATTAGAATATGAAATTTATTGATCTATTTGCCGGAATAGGAGGAATAAAAATAGGATTTGAAAATGCTGGTTTCCGGTGTGTTTTTTCCAATGATTTTGACGAATACGCAAAAATTACTTACGATCTAAATTTTTCTGAAATATTTGAAGCGGACAAACAAATGGTATTGGGCGATATTCAAAAAATTCCTGCCTCAAAAATCCCTGATTTTAATATTTTGTGTGGTGGTTTCCCATGTCAACCTTTTTCAATCGCTGGCTACAAACAGGGATTCAAAGATGAAAATGGTAGAGGAAATTTGTTTTTTGATATTGTACGAATTTTAAAAGCCAAACAGCCAAACGCTTTTTTACTTGAAAATGTCAAAAATCTAAAAACGCATGACAAGGGAAATACACTAAGAATTATTCTTGAAAATTTAGAAAAGAAACTTGGTTATTTTGTCAAAGTAAAAGTTTTGAATACGATGGAATACGGTAATCTTCCGCAAAACAGAGAACGAATTTATATTGTGGGTTTTCTAGATCAAAAAGCTTATGATAAATTTTCTTTTCCTGAAAAAGTAAAACTTACCAAAACAATTCACGACTGCCTTGAAGAAAAAAATGTTGATGAAAAATATTATTACAACGACAAGCCACTTTACGAAGTATTAAAAAAAGAAGTAAAAAAGCGAAATACTGTTTATCAATGGCGAAGAAAATATGTAAGAGAAAATAAGAACAATGTTTGTCCTACTTTAACTGCAAACATGGGGATGGGTGGCCATAATGTCCCACTGGTTTTAAGCGGAATAGGTATTAGGAAATTAACTCCAAGAGAATGTGCAAATTTTCAAGGATTTCCAAAAAATTATAAACTTCCCGATATCGCAGATTCTCATCTGTATAAACAATTTGGTAATTCCGTTTCGATACCAGTTATTCAAAGAATTGCCCAAAATATCAACAATGCTCTAACCAATTAAACAATGTTTTTTAAAACTCAAAAACCCGAACTAAAAAAAGAATATGAGCATTTTTTAAGAATTGCTGGTTGTCTTTCTAATCTTTTTTCTGAATCTGATATTCCGTATTTATATTATCGATTTGCGGAAAAAGTTTTTTGTCGATCCTTTGGGGCAGAAGATTTATCAAGAAGTGATGTTTCGGCTGATGCCAAAAAAGATGCTCTAGGTATTGGGTTAAAAACCTTCATTGTAAACAATAACAAAACTTTTCAAAAAATTGCTGAATTTAACAATGACAGAAGAATTTATGAAAATTTATCTCCCGAGTACTTAATAAGAAAAATTTCAGAACTAAGAAACGCAAGGATTGAATTCACAAAAAATGCGCATGCTCTTGAAAACTCAATTTATCATTGTGTGGTGAGAGATAAGGGGAAATTTTTGATTTTTGAGGAGACGATGGATCAAGTTGATATTAGAAATATCAAAAACATAAAAGAAAGAAAAGGATCAATCGCTTTCAATGATGGCAAACATGATTATTCTTTTTTAGTTTCCAAGAGCACGCTCACAAAAAGATTTATCACCGAACCAATTGTTTTTGAATTTAATGTTGATATTTTAGAAGATCCACTCTTAGAATTGAGGAATTTGCTCAAAAAAACAGGTTTGCATTTTGAAAAAGAATCAAAAATAAAGCAGACAGTTTATTTGCCTTTGTATGGCAAAAATCAAATTGTTTTCGAGAAAAGCGGTTTAAATCAATGGAATGCAGGTGGCAGAGATAGGCATTCTGATGAAGTTTATATTCCAATTCCAGCGGAAATTCACAAAAATTTCCCTAATTTTTTCCCTGATCGAGAAACGCCTTTTGATCTAAAATTACCAAATGGAATTATAATGCAATCAAAAGTATGCCAAGACGGCGGAAAAGCTCTTATGTCATATTCAAATCGTGATCTAGGACAGTGGATTTTAAGGGATGTTTTGAAACTCAAGGAAGGAGAACTTTTAACTTATGATAGATTGCAAATTTTGGGGATCGATTCGGTTAGAATCGACAAAATAGGTAATTCTAATTTTGAAATTAACTTTGCTCGAATCGGAAGTTATGAGCAGTTTAAAAATATGAGTGAGAAGGTATAAGTGGATTCCTAAAAAAGGATTTTCTCCATCTCTCTCCCGCTTTTCAAAACAGAAAATAATATGGACAAAATCGGGAAATTATTACTCAAGCAAATGGCCGACAAAGGATTGGCTGGGACCGCTGTTGCCAGTCAGATTTGCTTTCATGCTAATGAGATGGCAGATGGTCGTTTTTCGGCAACTTCATATTCTCGCGGCGTTTTGAAGCTCTCGGTCGCCGACTCGATTGATGCCGGTGAGGTTCAAATGGAGTCAGAGAAAATTGTTGACTGTGTCAACAAAAAAATTGGACGGAAGATTGTCCAACGGATAAGAATAGTTCAGGGATATCAAAATGCAAATATCAAAAATCCCCACAGGGTAAGCTAACGCAAAAAAATGATAGATCAAAAATCTAAAAAGAATCCAGCCACGGAGTGGCTACCAATATTTTGATCTTTGATTTTTAATTTTTGAATTATCTAGAATCCGATATGTGTGTAAGCCGTTGTTTGTGAGTCGGTCCAAGCGCCAGCGTTGGTTCCGACGCAACTGCCGCCGATCTTTGAGCAAATGACATCATTGATTTTCGAGTTCCAATAATCAACATCAACCTGTCGGCCGGTGAGAATTTGGCTCGGAATCGCCAAATCGTCACCAGATTTGTCTGACAGATCCAGGGCGTTGGCGATTAAAGTTCTCGCTTTGTATTGCGCCGCCCGAATGTAACCGTCACGCATCGAGTTCGAATTCATGCCGTCGAAAACCCCGGTGCCGCCGTTATCATAAACACTCGAATCTGGTGGACTTTGAATCTCAGGATAATAACCATCGGCAGTACACTTGACCTCGACTTTATAGACGCCAAATAAATTCATTGCGACGAAAAGAACCAAAACCGCCGGATTGATTGCCGCGCCCATCAAAAGGGAAACGCCCATCGAAACCAAAAGCGCTCCGGTGCCGGGAACCAACCCGAGTTTATTTTCCAATTGGCCGATCTGTTCGGAGAAAACGGTGTTGACGACAAAGGAGATGACCTCGGCTTTCATCGCCGCAACATTCGCCTGCGCGCTGGAGATTTTGGCCGCATCGCCGCTGGCGTTAGCCGCCGCCAAAGCGTCGCGAGCGGAATTCAACTGCCGATACATATTATAAGCGGTGTAAGATGTCCCCGGCGGCAAACCTAGTGCTTGATCGCCGAAAGTGCTGATTTTGCCAATCGCCCAGTCAGTGTAAATCGTTTTCAGCCCGGCGACGGTCTTTGTCACAGTTTGGCCGTTGGTAGTCATCGTATATTTGTAATCGCCAAGATAGTCGCCGGTTTTCAGCCCCTTGGCTAAGGCGGCAATCGTCCCCGGTTGAAATTGAAAGCCAAAAAAGTTGCCGGCGTTACTGCCAATCCACTGGCCGAGCTGGTCGAGAGCGCCGGATTTCAAAAGATTGTCGAGGTTGGTGCCGGCGGGATTTTCCCAAAATCCTTTGACCGTTTTGATCGCCGAAATTAAATTCGGATCAAGTTTTATTCCAAGTTCAATGCCAAAAAGTTTGCCGTTCGCCAGCCCATTTTTGATGTAACTGGTCAGCATCATCGTCTTTTGCAGGCCGGAGCCACTCATCATTGTTTGAACGAAACCGGCGGGAATATTCGGATCGGCGGCATAAAGCTTGGCGTCGGCCATCCGATAAGTCAAATTTTTCAGCATCGTTCCGCGGGCTTCATTTCTCGCCGATTCCTGGGTGGCGGCCAAATCTAGCTGTTGGTCGTCATTTAAGGCCGCAACTTTGCCGTCGAAAACTTTTTGGTCGTTTAATGTTGCGTCATAAGAGTTCTGGCTAGCGAAACTGGTTTGGAGTGACGACAATTTATCCGTCGTTGAATAGGCAAATGCCGGATTATCGGCGCAATCGGTGGCTGATGTCCCGGGCGGACACTGCGATCCGTAAATATAATTTCCCGTCTGTGTCGCCATCTCCGAAATTTCGGTCGGATTCGCCAGCGTCTGGTCCGGACTCTTGGTGATGTTGGCCAGATAATTTTTAGCCGAAATTGTAGCGTAAGCATTTTCATAATCAACACCGCCAAAAAGCGCGGTTTTGATATCGTCATAACTAATCCGGTACTGGCCGGGTAGATTTACTGTCTGACTGCCATTGTAAATGTGCAATGATTCCGCCGCCTTCACCGCCGCCGCAACCTGAAGCATTCTGGTATCGCCAGAGAGCATTTGTTTAAAGTCGCTGGCGATCTCTTTGAATGTTGCCAGATTTCCAGCCACTCCCGGTTGCGGCAAAATTCCACTGCCGTTTATCCAATTATTGGCGGTGTTTGTGCCGTCGGTCCAAACTATTTTTTCGCCAGAAGATTTGTGCAACTGTGACCCGCTGTCCAAAACCCCGAGAAAATTCCAAGCGCCTTCTCCCAAAGTGCCATTTTTCAAGCAACCGGTTGGATCGCCGTCACAATTTTTGTAGCCGTCATTAAACGCCAGCTGATATAAATTGTAAAATGAAGCCAGCGATCCCGAATCGAGGCCGAGTGATTGGTCAAGTTTGCCGAGCGCCGTTTGTAGGAGAACGGTTTTGGTTAATTTCGGATTATCAATCAATCCGGCAAAGGTTCCGGCCGGCAGTGACAATTTTGAGTCAAGGTCAATGCCAAAAATCCCTTCAAATGAATTAAAAATTGCTCCCTTATCGCATGTTTTCGCCGAATTTCGGCAACCAATAATCTGTTTGTAAAGATTGGCGGCGTTAAGGCCGTAAGCGGCATCAATTCCCAAAGCGTTCGAAAGATCGGTGCCAGCCAAGTCACCGACGACTTTAGCCGAGACACTGTTTCTGAATTGGTCGGGAGAAGTTTTGCCGGAGAGCAGATTTTGGGTCGAGCCGGCCGGAAGACCGAGCTCAGCGTCAATCTCAGTTGCCCGATTTTGAAAGTGGGATTTTTGATAGTCGCTGACGCTGGTTATCGTTCCCGGCTGCCAGACGCTTTGGTCGGTTTTTAATTTGTCGCTGTAAGCGCCGACCGATTTATCTAAAATATCGTTGGTGGTTTGATACTTGCTGGCCGACATCATCGCCGGGTTGTCGGCGATTTCGATTGCTTGCTCATACTGGTCGCTGGCCGGCAAATTTTTTATTGATTTGGCGTCAATCGCCGATCTGGCGCTGTCAAAGATCGGGGCGATGACATTCTCTGCCGGTAAATTAAATGCCTTGGCGAAATTGGCGGCGCCGACCGAAGAAATTAATTGATCAATATTTCCGCCGTGAAAACTGCCGGCCGGAAGCCCAAGCGCCCCCTCGATTTTACTGCCGCCGAGATTGTTGTAGATGTTACCGCTACCGGAGAAATTATTTAAACCGAGCGCGCTGCCGATCAGCGAGGCGCCGAGATCTGCCAGAGAACAGTTCTTCAGAGTTGCCGTTGGCGCTTCAACCAACTTCGTCACCAGATTTTCGCCGACATTAAACTGCTGTTCGACATAGCGGCTGCCAATTTTTTTCGCTAGACCCTGACTGTTGCCGGAGAGGAGATCAAAAACATCGCTGGCGCCGAGTGAAAGTCCGGCGACGCTTATTCCGCCGGCGCCCAAAAGCAAGGAGTTGATCCGGCCGTTGGCGATTCTCTGGCCGGCGGTCTCGAGAAATCCGGAGTAGGAGTTTCCGCTTCGCGGTTTATTTTTTATACCGGCGCGAGTTAGAAGTTGAGAAATTGTGTCGCTCGGAACTTCGGACGACTTTGCCAAATTGGCATCCGGAACCGCCTGGGCCGATTTTTTATCAGTCAAAAAGTCGTTCAATTTACTGGCGTTGTCGGCGGCTGAAAGTCCGTTGGTTTTTGCCAAACCATCGGCGATCGCTGTGACAAAATCAACTTTTTTGTCGGAGTTGTTGTTGGCATAGGTTTTGGCGTCAGCGAAACTTTGAAACGAGTGGATTCCGGTCTTGTCAACATAAAGATAGGCGTTATCCTCAATTTGATTTGAAATTGAAACTGTTGAACTGCCGGATGACTGATAGGAAAAGCCGGCCGGACAACTGGCGGTATTTCCGGGATTTTCCGCCGACGGAACAAACGGATTGTGAGAGTTGTAGCTGATGTTAGAGGCGAAGATGTTGTCCTTGGCCGATTTCAAATCAATCTTGCCGTTTTTTACCGCCTCGAAAGTGTTTATCGCTGATTCAGGCAGGTCGAGATTTGCCGCCAGAAGCTGGCCGTCAGTCGGATCAATTTGCTCGTCGCCGAAGTTAGTGGCGGTGAAAAGCGCCTCGGTTGTTCCCGACTTCAAATCCATTTTGTCGTCAATTTGTTTACTGGCGGCGGCGATATTGGAGACAGCCGAGACGTTGGCATTTTCAATTGCCGAAAAATCACCGGTGAGCCCGAGGGCTTTCATAATTTGGGCGCCGGCTTCAGAATCAGAAATATTATACGATTTTGCGACATGCGATTTGATGTCGGTTAAAGTTCCGCCGGCGGCCGGGGTATCGCCCTGAAAAAAGTAAGCCGGCATATTGAATGTCTCCTCGACTCCGGCCTGACCGACGGCTCGGTAGAAGGCGGCCTTCTCGTCGTTCTTATCCGAATTTTTCCCCTCGGAGTGTTTACTATAATATAGTAGGGAATTTGACGGCAGGTCGAGCGCGCTTTCGATTTGTCCGGCGCCGGCCGAGAGAACAAAATCATTCGGCGAAAGCTTACCGGCGAGCATCAAAAGCAGTGGACCTTTGTCAATTCCACTACCGTCGTAGGAGGAGTTTGTTGTCAAATTGGTGCCGCTGGCCGAGACATCGGAAATTTTCAGCGAACCGAGATTCGGCTGAATCTGGCCGGAGATAATTTCATTGATATTTTTCACCAGTGTCTGGGCGATTGTCAGCGAATTGTTAGCGGCGGATTTTGTCGCCGAGTCGCTGGAATTTTTCTTGTCGGAAATCAACTTTAAAATCTGATCGGCCGAGACCGGAACCTGGCGCGTTGCGACAACGGCATCCTCGGGGACAGTCAGTTTTTTGCTTGTCACCGGCAGTAGGCGGTTTGTGATGTCGGTGAGGAGATTTTTCATCGCCTTGGCGTCATCACCGGAGAGATTATTCCAATTATTGGCGATTTTGCTTGTCGTATCTTTGATCGCGTCCAGCCGGCCCTGGTAAAAATCCGCTGATTGCGGCAGTGTCGTCAAGCCGGGATTGGTGGTTAGAAAATTATTCTGCGCTTGCGTCGCCAGGTCGGAGTTTTGGATACCATTATAAAGATCAGTTTCGCCCAGTCGGTTAAGGATGCCGGTCGGATTGACACTTTGGCAACCGAAGAGGCGGAAGAAGTCGCCGCGGTTTATGCCGGTGGCCGACATAATCTGATCCTCCGGGATCGCCACCGTCTTGCCGCCGACATTGGCGGTCAGCGAATTGGGCAGTGTGCAATCGCTTCTCGTTTGGCTCGAATTTAGCCAGGCGAGAAGTGCCGCCCGAGTGTCGTTGTTTGAAGTAAGCGCCGAAGCCAATGTTTCAATACCCAAATTTTGATAGTTGACGGTTTGGTCGCCACCGGACATAATCGCCACAAATCGGCTGGCAGCGACATTTGAGTTTGGTTTGCCGTCGGCCCAGTTGAGTCCGAGTCCGAGAGCGCTACCGCTGGCGCTGGAGAAATTGAAAATGTAAGCGTTGTCAAGGAGAACTTTTGCTCCGACCTGCATCGCCAAAGAGTCGGGCGACATCGCGCCGTTTTTATAATTGTTTGTCGTCCCGAGGTCGAGTTTCAAAGTGTCGTCAATTTCGCCCGGCGTCGAAAAGAGCAGATTGACCTTTCGCTCGCCGACTTTGTCGTCCAATTTTGTCAGCGTCGAATCCGATTGGAAAGTTCCATCTGGCAGATTTAATTTATCATTGATAACGCTCCGTCCGATCGCCAATTTTATGCCGGCGGCATCGAGTGTCGGTGACAGAGTTCCGGCTGGAATCGCCAGCTCGTCTTCAAGTTTTCTAAGGCCGATGTTGGTAAAAACCTGTCCAATATTATTGCCGGAAATCGAACCAAACGGCAGGTTGAGATTTTGCTCAATAAAGGATTCGCCAATTTGGGTTTTCAGATCATCCAAATTATTCAAATTAGCGGTGGTAAACGTCGCTGTCGGTAGTCCGAGCCGGCTGGCGAGAATTTCAGCGCCGACTTTTTGTAAAGTGTCGGGGATGCCGGCGCCGGAGAGAACTTGGCCGTCGGTGCCAAGAATTTCGCCGAGGAGTGATTTTCCGATCAGATTGGTAATATCACCAAAACTGGCGTTCGACAGATTCATCGTCGAATCAGAATTAATTCCGAATTCATCAAGCAAGTCGAGCAGTTCTCCACTCGCCAGCTTGTTGAAGTTGGCGTTCAAACTGGAGTAAGAAGCCGGCTGATTTTTGCCGTAACCGTCGGTCGTTTGCCAGACCAGGCGAATCGGTGTCGGTGGCAAGGGTGTTTTTTTGTCGCTCCCAATGCGCTTTTTTTCAATTTTGGTGCAACGGATATAATCCATCTCGGAAATATCAACTGCCTCGCCCTTGTAATGTGCGGAGATATTTTGTGCCGTCTCGGAGTCGGAAAAAACCAGCTCGGCGGTGGCGTGGCCGGAAGTGTCGATCACCGCCGCTTGGGCCTCAGCGCCGGAAAAATCAGAGCTAGTCGCCAACTGGTCCTGGCTGGCGGAGTCAATTTGGTCCAAAGTCATATTTTGCGAATCCTGTTTTTTTGTATCCTGGCTGATTTTGTCGTAGGTCTCGATTGATTCGCGGGAAAACATTCTGGCGTCGCGTTCGTAATTTCGCCGCAGGCGGTAGACCTTAATTCTCTCGTGTCCGGAGCCGCCCTCGTTTTTCGGCGTCACCAAATTGACCAGAAGTTCGAGAACCCGACGATCAATGACGATTTTATCCTGGGCGTAGGAGATTATCGCCTCGGCCGATGCCGGATCGTTGGCCAGCATTTCGGCGCCGGCAGTCGTTGAAAGGCCGGCGATGCAGGAAAAGTTAGCGACATCATTTTTCAAATTGGCGACCAAATTTGTCCGCGCCGTTTCCTGCGTCGTTTGGACCAAGGTTTCAAAATCGGCTGGACTGTTGGTTTTCAAATTCAAAATGTCGGCGTAAGTTCGGCCGGTTGTCGCCGCCAGAGAGTCCAAATTATTGGCATAATCGGGAATCGCGTTGCCGAGACACTCCAAAATTCGCAGGTCTTGGGCATCTGAGGGATTTAGAAGCAATTTATTTGGTGCCAGATTTGTAATTTGGGAGAGCAACTGTGAGTCGGCGGTCATCGGTGTTAGAGTATTTGAACTGTCAAAGGCGTAATCAACCAAACCATCGGCGGCTTTTTGGACTGCATCAAGTTTTGGCTGGCTACTAACTGATCCGTTGCCACCGGGATCACCGGAGTTGTCGGCGCCAGGATCAAGCAAATCATCGGTGTTGGCATCCGGTTTGTTAGCCGCTTGAACCTGAAAAGCAAAAAGATTGGATTGAAAAATCATCACCAGTAGCGAGACGATAATCAGTGAATTAAAGAGAATTTTTTTCATAATTTTACCAACCCAAAATTATTTTCGGATCAACGGTCGAAGAAATTCCATCGTTTACGCCACAGGGGCGCGAAGCGTCGCCGCTACAGACCGCTTTGTCAACCTGAAAGTGGGTATGCGGACCGGAGGAGCTGCCATTGTCTCCACTTTTGGCGATCGGTTGTCCCTGAGCGACGTGGTCGCCGACTTTTACTGTTGCAGTGTTTGGCGAAAGGTGGTGAATTTCCCATGCTCCGGCGGTGCTACCGTTAACAGTCAGGGGTTTGTCCATTTTAACAATGATTGCGTTTCCAAATCCGCCATTTTCGTCGTACTCTTCATAATGACTTTTGCCGTCGGAGTAATTGGCAATCGAATCAACCAAATAAACCACTGTGCCGTCAGTCGGCGCGTAATAATTTGTTCCAATATCGAGCATAATATCAATCCCACGATGGCCATTATGATTCCAATCATTGGTAATATCACCCTTTGAATGCCCCGGTGCCGGGAAAATCATTCCGCCTGGATTCAAATTCACCGCCCACGGTTTGATGGCGGCAACCAGTCCGGCATAAATCGCTTTGGCTTGGGTTGCATCTGGTTTTGTGTAATTTGCAATTAAAGTTTTGACATTATCGAGTGCGGAAATTGTTGTCGCCGTTCGCGAATCGTTTGGATATTTTGCCTTGACATCAACCTCGAAACTGTTGATATCGGCGATCAAATTGTTTTTATTTTCGTCGAGAAGTTTTTGGAAATCAGCCGAATTGGAAAGCGCCAAAACCGATTGGATTAGTTTGTGGTCGGAAATAATATCAGCCGCTTGGACAGGGGATGAACCGTTGGAGTTTGGTGTCTGGAGTGAGCGAATTAAAATAACGATGCCGGCAATGACAATCGCCAAGCCAATCAAAACCAAAACAATCGGCACCCAATATTCGGAAGTCAGGGCGGCGATTTTTACACCAAGAGCCGCCGCTTGTTTGGCGATCCACTGACCGGCTTTTTTTGCGACATCGCCAGCGACCTGTTTGGCTTTGTCGCTGACCTTGTCTTTGATTTTTTCTTTTGCCTGATTTTTTAATTCCTCTTTTTGTTGTTCTAGTTTGGATTTTTTCGGTTCGATCGCCGGCCCGCCTGGCTGCGGTTCTTGATATCCTTCCGGAGCAACATATTCCGGAACTTTGACCTCTGGTGATTCATCAGGTTGTTCGTCATCAACTAGATTTTCGTCGACAACCTCCTCCTCCGGTTCTTCAACCTCAAAACTCGACGTCGGTGGCGTCGGATTTGTTTCTCCAAGACCTTGAGAAATGTCTTGGGAAATTTTTTGAATTCGTTTTTTTTCCTCTAAATCGGCCATTGGCCTCCGGGAAGATCAAAGATAAAATATCAAAGATCAAAATGACAAATAAAAATTCAAAAAGAATTTTTCTAATCTTTTTCTTTTTAACTCTATCATTTTGATTTTTGATATTTGCATTTTGATTTAATTTGACTTTAAAGTCACAAAATACAATTTCCCATCGCTGACAAAGAACACTCCATTTCGGTTTTCGGTCAGAGCGATTTCCGTAATTTTTGCCGAATCAAGCTTGAAAAAGTAATCCAAACTAGCGCCGGTGTTGACATCATACATCCCCATTTTACCGCTACCGGAGCTGCTTGGCAAGAAAATTTTGCCTCCAAGGTCAAAGGATTTCAACTGACTGGCATCGCCGGAGGCATTAAGTTTTTTCTTGTTTGTGCCGTCGAGATTTATCACCGAAAGGTCAAAATTTTTCTGACCGGCGACAAAAGTCGAGAAAATAATCTTTTGGCTGTCGGGCGAAAATTTGGCCGATTTTTGGTCGCCGTCGCTATCAATCAATCGAACTTCCTTAGTGTAGACATTCATCAAATAAATTTTGTTTTCGCCAAAGCTTTGATTTCGTGGCACGATTGATAGCCACTGCGAGTCGGGCGAAAAGGAAATTTGTGGATCAAATATATTTAAACTTTTGAGATTTGCAGCTCGAAAAACATTTCCGCCGCCAAGATCAGTGAAAATTATTGACCTTTCTCCACCGGCCGGCTGGTAGACATAAGCGATTCGTGAATTGTCCGGCGCAAAGACAACATCGCCGACATCGCTCGACAAAGGCGTTTCTTTTTGATTTAGAAAATCATATTTTTTGAAGTCGAAAAGTGTCGCCGTTGTTCCGCGCTTCAAAACCAGAAGATCGCGCGTCGGCGACCAAATCAAATCGGGGGTGCCGGCGATCGGGACGGAAATCGGCGTTGTCGAATTTATCGTAATTCCGCCGGAGGAATCCAGCCCAAAATTGCTGCGGTAAATAATTTTATCGCTTTGGTTTTGGTAGAAAATTTGGTTACCGGAAAGAGTAATGAATTTTGCGCCGTCGGCGATCACTGTCGGTTTCGGCGCGCCAACGAGCGAAATTGTTTTGGAAAAATTTCGGCCGCGACCGAGCGAAATTTGCTCCTTGAAACCGATATAATCGTCGGCCTCGACTTTCAAAATATGCTGGCCGATTTTCGCAGAGGCGTTAACTTTGCCGTCAGTTATTATCAATGGCTTATTATCCAGCGTGACGACAGCGTTTGCCGGATCAACAGTTAAATAAATTTTGGTTTTAGAGAAAACGGTGAAAAGTAAAATTAGCGCCACAACCAAAACTCCACCGACAATCAGCGCAACCTGACTCAAATATGAAATAGTTGATTTTTTAGTTTGCATAAATTACTTGCCGATCGGTCTAGCGACATATTTAACACCGCCTGAACAAATTTGATGCCCTTCCCTTTTGACCTCGTCATGTCCGGTGTTTCCCTCTATTGAATTTACGGTGCTGCCACTAACAGATTCGACAATCCCGACATGATATGGTGTGTCAGCGCCGGGATGGAACAGCCAAAAGATATCACCGGGTCTGATGTTATCGCTGTTGCAATTGGTTGGGATTATTTGAAGTTTATTTTTGTAGTCGGACAAAAGCGATGATGTTGACGCCTCAACACTGTTTAGATATCCAGCTTGTTTGTAAACCCAAGTAACAAAATCAGCGCACCACAATTCGCAGTTTCCAGAATATTTATTACAATCGCCGTGCTTGGCTGGGGGGCTGGGTGTAGTTAATGATACTGAGGCAGTGTAGCCAAGTTCTTTTCTGGCAATTTCCAAAATACTTCCACCGCCGATAGATGAACTGACGCAGGCGCCTGAAGCGATTGATGCGTTAGCTACAAAACGCCATTTCATATGCTCTCCACCACTACCACCAAGAGCTTGCATTGCGGTTGGACTAATATCGAGTCCGGCAGAATAAGTTGGCCGACCGTTTCTTAGGACATAATCAGGATTATTATTTGAGCCATCGGATAAATGGCCGGGGCCGTTATCAACAACTGCCAAAATCACTGATTTATTATTATATACCACTTCTATTCTGGCGCATTTATTTGCATCGCCGTGACAAAGTGCTGGAATTGGCGGATATGGAAGAGCGGCATAATATTTTGTTGGAGCGTCACAGCCGGTGCTGATTCCTCCACTTCCGATACAATTATCTTGGCTATCAGCGCATTTGCCATCTTTTCCACAGCCACCGAAAGTCGTAGTTTTGATATCTTCGTGCCAAGTTGTTGAAGCTTCGGCTGGAATTCCTGCTCCGGTTCCAGTTAATCCGCTGTTGGTTGCAGTAACACAGCCGGGATTTGGATCGCCGAAAGATCTGGCCATTGCCCAGAGTGCGGCGCCCCAAGCCATTGTCGAAGATAGTGCAAAGAATATCACAACAGCGACACAAATGATTATCAATTTAGTGTAGCTTTTTTTGCCGTCTTTGCCGGTGCTTCCGGGAATTAAATTCTTTACTTTATCCAAAAAATTGCCAGCAGGTTTGGGGGCAGAAGATTCCGGAGTTGGTTGTTGAATGTCATCACTCATGAAACAAAATTAAGAATTAAGATCTCAGAATTCAGAATGTAATTAAGAATTGAGAATTTTTCAAAAGTTTCCCTTCCGCAATTCTCAATTCTTAATTCTCAACTCTAAATTTTCTTATGTCCTTTCATCGTCAAAATACCCGAGCTGATTATTTTAGTAATTTCAATTGCTTCGGACAAATGTTTATCTGCTTGTGTCGCAAATTCGCTTTTGGATTCTTTCAATAAAACCAGCCAGTACTTGGTTTCATTTGCGCTTTTCAAAGCTATTTGGAAATAATTTAGGTAATCTTTTTTGGACGAAGCGGCTTTTGCCTCGACAATATTCGCACCGATAGAAGTTGCACTTCTGATGATTTGGTCAGCTATCGGTCTTAAATTTCGATCTTCTCTGATTTTTCCGCAAAATTTAACAATTCCCAGCGAAAAACATATAAGTCGTTTAATAAAATCTTGTTTGTAGTTGTTTTCCACTCTAAATTCTCAATTAAATTCTGAGATCTTAATTCTGAATTCTTAATTATTTTTTAAAGATCACTTTGATCTTCTGGTGTTGTTCCGGCTTGTTGCAGAAGTTGTCTTGGGTCGGTGGTGATTATTTGATCTTCGGAATACGACGCGACGACTTTGATTGCTACATGATTTAAGCCGGCGAAAAACAATCCTTCTCCAACATCGGACTCAAGCAAAAGATATTTTTCGCCTTCGGTCAAGCCAAAAGTTTCAGCGACAATATCAATCGACGAATTTGATTGCTTAAGCAGAACCTGCATCGACGAGTTGGAAACGATTGCCTTGCCGTAGCGCGAAGCCAAAAAGTCCTCGACATCTTGGCTGATAATTGTCAAACCCAAATAATATTTTCTTGCTCGTTTTGCCAAGCCGTGCAAAAATTTTGCCGAGTCCTCGTATTGCATCATCCACCAAGCTTCATCAATTATCATTAGTCGGCGGCGCATATCCATTCGAATTTTCGTCCAGATATAATTCAAAATTGTATACATTGCAATTGGCCGAAGCTGTTCCTCTAAATCACGAACGGAGAAAACGACAAAACCCGGTTTGAGTTCGAAGTTTGTCGGCGCGTTGAAAAGTCCGGCAAAAGTTCCCTCGGTGAATTTTGATAGCCGGCGGGTGATGCTTTCGGTGCCGTTCATATTTGATAAAATATTATAAAGATCCTGCATCACCGGCGGTTCATTTTTTTGGCTTTCCGGATCAGTCGTAATATCTTTCAGCGCATAGGTTTCGTAAAGTCCTTTTTCCACCAGCGCGTCCTCCTCCGGCGTTAGTCCGCCGACCATCAAATTTATCAGACCGTGAAGTGAGGAAATGTTCGACCGCAGAACATCTTCGCCGGTTTCATTTTCCTGATTCAGTCCGCGCGGCAAATCAAACGGATTGATCCGCTGGTCGGAATTCAAAGAGTAGCGCAGATAACTGCCGCCGACGGCTTCGCAAAGATTTTTATATTCGCTTTCCGGGTCAACGATAATAATGTCGGTGCCGAGCATCAAACTTCTAAGCGCTTCGATTTTTATCATATACGATTTTCCCGAACCGGATTTGGCGAAGACGACTGAGTTGGCGTTTTCCAAAGTGAAGCGATCAAAAATGATAAGCGAATTATTGTGGCGGTTTATGCCGTACAAAATCCCATCTTCCTGCGTCAACTCCGATGATGTGAAGGGAAAAACCGAGGAGACCGAACCGGTGTCGAGATTTCGAAGAACATTGATGTTGTCTTTGAGTAGCGGCGCGGTTGAAATAAAACCGTCGGACATTTGGAGCAGCGATTCCTTGGTGTAAATTAACATTCCGCCCAAAGTTGATTCGAGCTGTTTGGTCAAAGTGTTCAGTTCCTCCAATGTCTTGCCGTAAATTGTAAAATACAAACCCATTTGGAAAAGTCGAACTTCGCCGCGTTGAAGGACATCGCGCAACGATTCGACATCGCCAAGCGCTGTCTCCAGCTCTGGATCTCTTGGCGAGCCCTTTTCCTGGGCGATCATCATTGACGATTGGATTTTGCCGACCTGATTTTTCAAATCGGTCATAACATTGGCGGTTTCAAGCGGATGAATGTGGATGCCGATGTCCATCGTGATGTCATAATTGATTATCGGCGACAGCCAGTTGGCCTCCAAATATCGCGGATAAGTGTAGACAAAAAGGGTTTTGCAAAAAGTGTCACCGAGTTGGAGATAGTTTGGGTTGAGAACAAAAGCCGCCGGCGCAATAATGTCGCGGACGGTCAACATTCCTTCGGCGAAGACCCGCTCGGCTTCTTTGCCCTGTAAATTTTCTTCAGCGATTTGGCGGGCTTTGTCAACCTCGGAGGTTGGCGGTTGGCGGTTGGCGGTTGGCGGTGGGGTCGAATTATTTTTATCAGGAATTATTTTCGGTGTTTGGATTTCGGTTGGCGGAAGTTTGAAAGTCGGAGCGGTAGGATTCGTCGAAGGATTGACAACGGATGGTGAAGGAGTCGGCAAGGGATTTGTCAAAGGGGTGGAAACTGGAGGAATCGGAGTTGTCGCCGGTTTTGCGACCGGTGTTCCGGCCCAAAAATCAGAAGACGTTGGCGCAGAATTAGGCGTCGTCGGAGAAGTTGAAGGAGTCAGGTTTTCGCTTGAATCGTCCATGTGAAATAATTAAGAGTTAAGAATTAAGAATTCAGAATGTAATTGAGAATTTAGAATTTTTAAAATCCTACTTCCGTAATTCTAAATTCTGAGATCTTAATTCTAAACTTTTTTATCATCTTTTTTTGTTGCGGGTAAATTTTTTATATCTTCGGCAGATTTTGTCGGCATATTCGCTGTTTGTTTTCGATTTTCAATTGCCTCGGCTTGTTTCTTGGCTTTGTCCTGTTCTTTGACAAATTCGCTGTTGTCAACAACATTTGTCGGTTCAGTTGTATCAACCGGCAAAGAGACATCAACCTCGCCGGTTTTGCCTTTGACAATTTTCGCCGAGAGATTTTCCAAGTCCGAAAGCTGTTCTTTGTCGGCAACGCCGGGATTATAAAAATTATAAAATAATTCGATCAACTCCTTCGTGGTCAGCTGTTTGCAATGAAGGCCGATCGAACCGAGACCGGAAGCGATGACATTGGCGTGTTCCCGCAGTTCGTCGGAGTGCGACTTAAATTCACTTTGGGAAATTTTTAACAGTGACACCGAATTGCCGCGATTCAGAAGTTTGTCAACCAGCCCCAATTTTCGAAGTTCAATATTTTGCCAGCCGATAATGACGAAAAATTTCTTCCGCATAATGTTTGCCATATTGATCAGCTCGGAAACAAAATCAATATAATCCAAGGTCTGAATTTTCAAAAGTTCGTTTGTTTGTTCGTCGGCGTGACCGCGAAGTTTGGTCATATACGGCGTCAGATCCAATTTGCGTGACTGGATAACAATCTCAATCGGAAAATGAAGGGAATTAAGAAATCCTTGAAACTGAAAAATAATCGAGTTTTGCTCCCGTTCGCTTTTGAGGCCAAAGTTGATCGCCGTCACCTCCAAAATCAGCCGGTAGGAGCCGTCTTTCAAAATGACGATATTATTTTCGACGCCGGCAACCTCCAAAGTTTCCTGCGTCGAAGCGGCAAGTTTTCCTTGACTTTGTGCCAAAACCCCTCCTTGAAAATAGAATTAAGAATGCAGAATTAAGAATTAAGAATTATGGAAGTGGGATTTTTCTGGAAAATTCTCAATTCTAAATTAGATTCTGAACTCTGAGATCTTAATTCTAAACTGGTTTTCGATCCACCGCCCTCGCCACTCGTTCAATATCGGCACGGCTGTAGCGTTTGCCGGCATAAGGATCAGCTTTTTTCTGATTTTTCGGCTGATAAATCTCGACTCGGACATCCGATTGTCCTTTGTTCCAAATCCGGGTTTTCGGATTAAAAATATAAACTAAAAGATTTTTTAGAAAATAACCGAACGGCCGGCCGTTAATTTTGACAAAAACGATGAAAAAAGTGAACATCGCAATCAAAA
>JAPLVH010000028.1 GCA_026397205.1 Candidatus Berkelbacteria bacterium
CGACCCAATCTCCCAATGGGGAAGGCAACAGGCCAGGGCGCGCTATGGTGAGTGTCCTGGGCGACTTCCGGGGTTCGCACCCACGGCATGCGGTCAAGGGATTTCGTGTGAACAAGGGAGGTCCGGCAGGTTCAAGCGGCAAGCTCGAGTGCTGCTTGTAGGGTCTGACAAGCCGATAACGCAAGGATGACCCGATGGCCTGTCGGAAGTCAGACTGGCTGATACTACTCGGAGGCCGGGAGAGCCGGCTACATGGGGAAGCGGCCAGCAGGGGTTGAACTGGTTCGAGACCAGCATGGGCTCCATCCAACGGGAGGCTACGGCCCTCTATGCAACGAGAGGAATCGCCAGCCATGGCAGACGGGCTCGAACGGATAGCAGCGAAAGCTCGGAGTGAGGCAAAGACCCGGTTTACGTCGCTGGCTCATCACCTGACGCCGGAGTTGCTCTGGGGGAGCCTGTGTCACATCCCCAGGAACTCGGCTCCCGGCGTCGATGGGGAGACGGTGGCGCAAGCCAGGGAGGGGTTTCCGCTGTGGGCGGAGCCGATGTTGGGCGCCGTCCACCGCCAGGGGTATCGGCCGCCGGTAGTTCGGCGCGTCTATATCCCCAAGCCGGGGAAGCAGGAGAAGCGGCCGCTGGGTGTTCCTTGCGTGGCGGATCGTGCGCTCCAGCGGGCCACGGCGGCGGTGCTGTCGGCCATCTACGAGCAGGACTTTCTGCCCTGCTCGTTTGGCGGTCGGCCGGGGTTGGGTGCGCACCACGCGCTGGCGACGCTCAATGAGCTGATCGCCGGCAAGAAGGTGGGCTGGGTGTTGGAGGCGGACCTGCGGAATTATCCCGTGCGCCGGCTTATCCTGAATGGGCGCGTACCATCGGCTCCCGCTTGGGGCGTAGGGCCCGGGGCGGGAGCTGGCCGTCGGCATAATCAGAGGGTCTCCAGGAACCGGAGCAGGGCATCGTCAGGTCGGTAGCGACCGGGAGCGAGCGCCGACGGAGTGGTGCGCGCCAGCGCCCGCTCCTTGAGCTCCAGATCCGCGTGCAAGTACACCTGCGTCGTCTCGATGGACTCGTGGCCCAGCCACAACGCGATGACGCTGCGGTCGACGCCGTGGCGCAGCATTTCCATCGCAGAAGTGTGTCGAAGCACGTGGGGGGTGATCCGCCGGCCCACCAGCGAGGCACACCGCTGCTGCGCCGCGGCGGCGTGCTTGCGCACCCGCTGCTCGACCGCGTCATCGCTGAGCCGACTACCGCAGGCCGTGGGGAAGACGGGGGCATCGGCGGCCGCCGGGCACTCCGCCAGCCACGCCTGCAGCACCCGCACCACGTCGAGCCGTAGCGGCGTGCAGCGCAGTTTGCGCCCCTTCCCGAGGCAGCGGACGTGAGCCCCTCGGCCCAACGTCACGTCCTGCTGGCAAAGTCCGGTCAGCTCGGACAGCCGCAGGCCGGTCTGCACCGCCAGCAGCAGCAGGGCGCGGTCCCGTCGTCCGATCCAGGTGGTCGGATCGGGGGCTTGCAGTAGCGCCGACACCTCGTCCTCCCGCAGGTATTCCACCACGCCGCGCTGGAAGCGTTGCGCGGGGATGGCCAGGACCCGCTGGCAGTTGAGCGCCTGCGCCGGCTCGCTCAGGGCCACGTAGCGGAAGAAGGCGTGCAGCGCCGCCAGCCGCGCGTTGCGCGTGCGCGCGGAGTTGCCCCGGTCCTGCTGCAGATGCGCCAGGAACTGGCCCAGGAAGCCGGCATCGAGGTCGCCCAGGCGGAGCCGGGATGGGGGGCGGCGCAGGCGCGTGGCGGCAAAGCGCAGCAGCAGACGGAAGGTGTTGCGGTAGGCAGCCACAGTGTGCGGACTGGCTTGGCGCTGCTGCTGCAGGCGTTCGGCAAAGAAGGCCTGCAACAGGGCGGGGAACTCGCGGGCGCTCATGGTCGCTCTCCGTGTCCACGCGTCACCCGCTCCGTCGCCAGGAGCAGCAGCTCCGGGACGCCTTGAAGGTACCAATAGGTATCGGCGACATGGGCGTGCCCCAGGTACGTCGACAGCTTCGGCAGCTCGCGCTCCACGTCGCGCCCCTCGCGGTACCACCGCAGCAGCGTCTGCACGGCTAGGCCGTGCCGCAGGTCGTGGAGCCGTGGCCCGCGACCCTTGTGGCCGCGCGGGACGGGGGGGCGCAGGCCGACAGCACGCGAGACTAGGGCAAAGATGTAGCGCGCACTGTCACCGGTCAGCCGCGTGCCGCGCTCGGACAGCAGGAAGGCCGAGGACACCGGGTGCGGCACCAGCTGGTCGCGCCGCAGGGCGTAGCGCCGCAACGCCTGGCAGGTGGAGACGTGGACCGGCACCCAGCGCGACTTGCCGAACTTGGTGTGTTGGACCGACAGCAGGCCACCGGCCAGATCGACGTCGTCGCGATCCAAGGCCAGGGCTTCGCTCACGCGCAGGCCGGTGGCTGCCAACAGACCGAAGAGGGTCGCGTACGTGTGACCCCGCAGTCCGCCCGGGGAGGGCAGGCCAGTCGCCTCGCGCAACAGCCGGGCGATCTCGTTCTCGCTGTACAGATAAGGGGGCCGTCGCCGGAAACGCTCGCGGAGCAGGCCGGCCGGCGGCACCTGGGTGCGGCCGTCGGTGGCGCTGAGCCAAGCGGCAAAGCGGCGCACGTCGCCCAAGCGCTGGGCGCAGGTGGCCGCGCTGGCGTGGGCCGGGGCTGTGGCCCAACGCAGCGCCAGCTCGGTGGTGATGAAGGCGGCGCCCTGGTCCTCCATGAACTCCACGAAGCGACGCAGGTGCAGCGCCGGCCCACGGAGCCGGGTGCCCAGCGCCCGGCGCAGGGCCAGGTACATCTCGAGAGTCTGGGCGAGGGATGTGCTCATGACCCACCTCCGGCCACCGGCCAGGGCAGGGCGACCTCGCGCAACGCCGTGACGTCGAGCTTGGCGTAGATCTCGGTGGAGTTGGCAGAGCGGTGGCGCAACACCTGGCCGATCTCCGCCAGCGACCGACCGCGGCGCAGCAGGTCGGTCGCCAGCGAATGCCGCAGCAGGTGGGCGCCGCGCGTCGGCGGCGTGAGGCCCGTACGCGCCAACGTGTGCCGCACGATAGTGGTAACCGTGGAGGGATGCCCGAACCCCCGGTGCGGGGCCGTACAGCACACGAACACCCGGCGCGAGGCGCACGGCGGTCGGTCCTGGCGCAGATAGCGCGCCAGGGCTTCACCGACCTCCCGGGGCAGGGGCAGGCGGTCGGCCTGTCCGCCCTTGCCGTGCACCACGATCTCGCCCTGGCGCCAGCGTAGATCCTCCAGCTCCAGGGTCACTACCTCGTTGGCGCGCAGGCCCAGACGGGTGCAATGCCACAACGGGGGCTTCACGCGCACCGTGAGGCCCGCTCCGGCGGGGGGCCGTCCG
>JAPLVH010000012.1 GCA_026397205.1 Candidatus Berkelbacteria bacterium
CAACTGGCGAATACCCCCTCGCTCAAATCCGAAAGATTATCAATTCCATTGGCTTGGTTGGCAAGAAAGGCAAAATGCTTTCCGTCTCAAATTATCAGTACATGCTCAAGAATAAAATCTATTATGGAATGATTGAATATAACGGCGAATTGTATGACGGAAAGCATGAACCGATTATCACAAAGAAACTTTTTGATTCCGTTCAAGAAGTGATGGCGAACAAAAGCAAACCGAAATCGCCAAAATTAAAACCTTATGTTTTTAGAGGATTTTTCCGTTGCGGAGAGTGCGGTTGTTTCATTACCACCGAAACGCAAAAAGGTCATAACTACTTGCGATGCACCAAACGGAAAAATCCTTGTTCGCAAAGATATGCCAGAGAGGACGCCATCACTTCTCAAATAAAGGAAGAAATCAAAAAAGTTTCTTTGTCTTCCGCTTGGGTAAATGCCTCAATCAATTATTTTGAAAACGAAAAAATGAAAATTGCCCAAGCGGAAAGCTCTTTCGCCCAAAAAGCGAGAAATGAGCTGGTAGAGATAGAAACAAAACTTGATCGTTTGCTTGATTTGCAACTGGACGGCAATTTGTCGCAAGCGGAATATACCGCTAAAAAGCACAAGCTCATTCTCGCAAAAAAAGATTTGGAAGAAAAAATCTCGGCTTTTGGGCGAAAGAGCAATAATCGGTTCGAACTTGCCATTGCCTTTCTAAAAGACACCAACCAAGCCGAAAAATACGCTCAACAAGAAAATCCCGAAAGGATTCGGGATTTTATAAAAAAGATTGGTTCGAACTTCCGCATTGCCGACCGCACTTTGGTTTTGGATTTCAAAAATGCCTTTAAAATTGCGGAAAAATACCATGCCGAGGCGCTTTGCGCCGAGGCAACATCTTACGATTTCACAAAAAGTGAAAATTGGCGGAGAGGGCGAGATTCGAACTCGCGAGACCGTTGCCGGCCTTCCGGTTTTCAAGACCGGTGCACTCAACCACTATGCGACCTCTCCGAATTTTTAAGTAACTTATGTCACCTAAGTTTCTTAAGTTACTTTACCATATTCCCTTTGATTTTGCCAGAAAGGCGAGCGTCTGCTAAATTGGAAATATGTCCAACTTTTCTAACCAAGAGAAAATCAACATCTACAAAAATCTATTTCGCGGGCGCGAGGATATTTTCGCCGCCCGCTGGCAGAGCGTCGACGGCAAACGCGCCGGCTGGACGCCGGTTTGCAAAAACGAGTGGCATAAAGGCAAATGTCAAAAATTGAATCACGGTCACTGCCAGGATTGTTTATATAAAAATTATCTCGCGTTGACCGACATTGATCTGGCAAAACATCTTGCCGGCGAAAAAATCTACGGCATTTATCCGCTTTTGCCCGATGGAACTTCGAACTTTTTGGCGCTTGATTTCGACGGCAAAAGTTGGTTAGCTGACATTAAAAAATTTGCCAAAATTTGCCGTGAGGATGATTTGCCGATTTATATCGAACAATCTTTTTCCGGCGATGGCGCTCATGCTTGGTTTTTCTTTGCCGACGCTTATCCGGCAACAAAAAGCCGACAGATTTTTCAAACTCTTTTGGAAAACTCCGGCTTGATTAATAAATTTTCCAACGAGTCAGCTTTCGATCGGATTTTTCCCAGCCAAGATTTTCTCGATGGCGACGGAATTGGCAACCTGATTTCACTCCCGCTCCAAGGCAAAGCAAAACCTCTCGGCAAAACGGTTTTTTTGGCTGATAATTTTTCACCGATTGAAGATCAATGGCAATTTTTGGCGACGATCGAGAAAATCCCGACGAAAAAACTCGAGAAAATTTTAGCTGGCTTGACTACCACCACCGGCAAACGATCAACAGAAAAAATTAAAATTGAGATCGCCAACAAACTAATTCTGTCCGGCAAAAATTTGCCGTCAAAATTATCGGCCTTCATCAAATCAAATCTAAATTTTATCAATCCGGAGTATTTGATCAAGCGGCGAATGGGCGTCGGCGCTTGGGGAATACCGCGAATGATAAATTTAGTCGAGTCGCGTGGCGAAAATCTGCTTTTGCCGCGGGGATTTTTTGACAAACTGAAAAATTTTTTAGACGAAGAAAAAATTAAGTTTAATGTCAAAGACTTGCGCCAAAAATTTGATCCGATAAATTTTGCCTCGACCCTAAAACTTTTCGACTATCAAAAAGAGGCGATCGAAAAGATTATGACCAGTGAACAGGGGATTTTGGTTGCGCCGCCAGGATCGGGAAAAACAATAATCGGAATTGAATTGATCGCTCGACTCGGTCAGCCGGCATTAATCATCGTCCACAAGAAACAGATTTTCGACCAGTGGCTGGAAAGAATTGAAGATTTTCTCGGTATTCCGAAAAACCAAATCGGCCAGCTCGGTTCGGGCAAAAAATCTGTCGGCAAACAAATCACCGTCGCGATGATCCAGACCTTGTATCGGCTCGATAATAAAAAAATCAAGGACAAATTCGGCACGATCGTCGTTGACGAGTGCCACCATCTGCCGGCAAAAATGTTTCGCCAGGTGATCGGCAAATTCAACCCGTATTATTTATACGGTTTGACGGCGACACCGGAGCGAAAATATCACGACGAAAATTTGATCTTTATTTTTCTCGGTCAGATTTTACAAACGATAGAGAATGCGCCAGTGGAAGATGAAACCGATATTTTTCTTGACGAACAACCAAAAAATCTCCAGCTGAAAGTTATCGAAACCGATTTTTCTGTCCCGTTTTTTGTCGAATTTAAAAATGCCCAGATTGTTTTGAAAATGTTGGTTTGCAACACCGGCCGGACCGAACAAATTGTTGGTGATGTTGTCAGCGAGGCGAAAACTGGCGCTAAATGTTTGGTTCTGACCGAACGACGCGACCAAGCGGAAATTCTAACATCTTATTTGAAAAATCTCGTTGATGTCATAACTTTAACCGGTGAGCTTTCCGAGCGAAAGAAAAAAGAGCGACTAAAATTAGTCGAGCGCGGAAAATTTCAGGTGATCGTCGCCACCGGCCAGCTTTTGGGCGAAGGCACCGATATTAAAGGACTTGATTCGTTGTTTTTGGTTTATCCCTTTTCGTTTCACGGTAAGTTGATTCAGTATATCGGCCGAATCACCCGCAACTTTTCCGAAGGCGCCAAAGGAAAAATTTTTGATTACCGCGACATTAACATTCCCTATCTCGATCGAATTTTTCTCCGCCGAAAAAAATACTACGACAAAATCGGGTTGGGATAAAACAAAAAAATAGTCTCTCCTGATGCGACTATTTTTCATGGCGGAAGGTGAGGGATTCGAACCCTCGTGGCGGCGTTTAGACCACCGACGGTTTAGCAAACCGTTCCCTTAAGCCACTCGGGCAACCTTCCATCTATAACAATTTAGCATTTTGAGAACAATTTTTCAACTAAGGTTTGATTTCCTGTTATCTGACATTCGATATTTGAAATTTGGCATTTTATTTTCATCCCCGCGCCACCACCAACCCCCAAACCTGCCTTGCTCCAGCGAGACGCAAAACCTTGGCGCACTCTTCTAAAGTTGCGCCGGTAGTCGAGACATCATCAACCAAAACAATGGTTTTATTTTTGATAATTTCGCCGTCGACACATTTAAACGCTCCAATTAAATTTTCCCGCCGCTCTTTTCCCTTTGACTCGACTTGGGTTTTTTTGAATTTGATTCGTTTCAAAGCGTTTGCACCGGCAAGATTTAATTTTGTGCAAACCGCTCGCGCCAAAAGTTCCGATTGATTAAATCCGCGAAGCCGCTGGCGATGAATATGAAGTGGCACCGGCACGACGACAATTTGACCGCGAAGTTTGGAGATTTTTAGCCGAGATACCAACAACTTTGCCAACGGCAGGGCCAACTCGCGTTGCCCGGAATATTTTAGGTGATGAATCATTTCTTTCACCGGCCCGCGGCGATAATCGGCGGAAATTAAAAGCCCGGTCAGCAAACTTTCGTCTTTGCAGGACTTGCAAAATTGACCACTTGGTGTAATTTTCCCGCACTTCGGACAAGTTGGCGTTTGAATAATTTTGATCTGATTTTGGCAATCAGCGCAAACAATCTCTCCAAATTTTCCGCACCCAGAGCAGATTTTTGGAAAAATCAAATCCAAAACGAAATTATAGGCGGTTTTAGTTGACGACATTTCTTTGTAGGAATATAATAAAGATAATGACAAAATCAAAGATCAAAAATCAAAGATCAAAATATTGGTCGGCACTCCGTGCCGGGATTCTTTTTACTTTTTGATTTGTCATTTTGATTTTTGATATTTGCATTTTGATTTATTAGGAGGGTTCATGCCAACCGAAAATATCAACATCGAATCAGAGGAAACCGAGGGTCAGCTGGCAATCGATGTTTATCAAGACGACGAAAACATTTATTTAATCGCGCCGATCGCCGGAACCTCGCCGGCCGAAGTTGATGTCTCAATCACCGACGAAGTTGTGACAATCCGCGGCGAGCGAAAATCCGGACATTCGGCGACGAGCGAGCAACATTTTGTTGAAGAGTGTTATTGGGGACCATTTTCCCGAACTTTTGTTTTGCCGGTTGCTGTCAATTCAGAAAAGGCCAAAGCAACGCTGAAAAATGGGCTACTTTCTATTACTATACCAAAAGATGCCCGGTCAAAGACCAAATCTTTGAAGATTCTTTCGGAGTAAAACTTAAGAAGATCCTTAAAACATAAGTAACTTAAGTTACTTAGGTCACTTAAAAATACAAATGAAAAAAATTCGCAAAGCCGTCATTCCGGCCGCCGGTTACGGTACCCGTTTTCTGCCGGTGGTTAAATCAATTCCCAAAGAGATGCTGCCGGTTGTTGATAAACCGGTGATTCAGTATATCGTCGAGGAAGCAGTCGCCTCTGGAATTGAGGATATAATCATTGTCACCGGCTCAAACAAGCGAGCAATCGAGGATTATTTCGATCACAGTTTAGAGCTGGAACATTATCTGGAAAAAAACGGCAAGACCGAACAACTCGAGCAGATAAAAAAAATCGCTCGACTGGCAAATTTTATTTATGTCCGGCAAAAGGGTCCGTACGGAAACGGCACACCGGTTTTGAATGCCGAACACATTATCGGCGACGAACCGTTTGCTGTTCTTTGGGGCGATCAGTTCACATCGGCGCCGGCTCCGCGGCTGAAACAACTAATTGATGTTTTTGAAAAACATAATAAGCCGGTAATTTCCGCTGTCAGAATTGAAAACAAAAGCCACTTGTCGCGCTACGGCGTGCCGGCGGTGGAAAAAATCGAGGAATATGTTTACAAAGTCAGCAAGTTGATAGAAAAACCAGCGCCGGAGGAGGCGCCATCGGATTTGGCACTCGACGGCGCCTATGTTCTGCCACCAGAGATCTTTGAAATCCTTCATCAACTAAAACCGGGGAAGGGCGGCGAACTTTGGCTCGCGGATGCGATTGATATTTTGCGCGAGAAACAAGGGCTTCTCTGCTGTGAGGTCGAAGGTGGAAAGTATCACGACTGCGGAAATGTCTTTGAATTCCTGAAAACCAATATCGAAACCGGACTTTTGCGGGAGGATATAAAAGAAGAGTTTCGGCGATATCTAAAAGAAATCGTCGAAAAGAATTAAGAGCTAAGAATTCAGAATTAAGAATTATGGAAGGGAAACTATTTGAAAGATTCTAAATTCTTAATTGCATTCTGAATTCTGAGATCTTAATTCTTAATTTGCTTAATTCGATGAGGGAAAAATGAAAACCTATTTTAAAGTTTTGATCGTTAGCTTTCTCGCCATCGCTTCGACTTTGTCTCTCACCGGCTGTGGGACAATTCTTTCGTCTTCGACACCAACAATCGTTGTCTGGGGATTTCAGGACGAGGATGTTTTCAAGCCGATTATCAAAGATTTTCAAAGCCAGAACAAAAATGTCAATGTCACCTACATCAAAAAAACTCTCGACGCAAATTATGAAAACGACGCACTAAACTCGATTCTCTCCGGCGCCGGGCCGGATGTTTGGGCGATTCCCAACGACTGGGTTTACCGCCACAAAGACAAACTGGCGCCGATGCCGGACACTCTACTTTCAAGCAAAAAAATCGTCGCCAAGGATTATTTTGCCGACATCATTTTGAAAGATAATGTTATCGAAAACAAAATTTACGGCTTATCGCCAACGGTTGATGTTTTGCAAGCTTATTATAATCCGACACTATTCGACAGCGCCAAATCCGCCTTTGATAAAGCCAACCAAAATAACGACGCACTTCGAACCCAAATTGACAAAATTTTCAACAATTTTCCAATTACTTGGGAGGAGTTCAACAAAATTATTCCCTATTTGACGGCTAAAAACGGCGCGACGATTACGACTGCCGGCGCAGCGATCGGTTCGGCCGGAAATGTTTCAGATTCGGCTGATCTGCTTTCACTTTTGATGCTTCAAAATCAAACCAAGATTACCGCTGACGATCTCTCGCAGGCGACATTCAATTTGCCGGTAAAAAATTCGGCAAATCAGGATGTCTTCGCCGGAAAAAATGCTCTCGATTTTTATACCAGTTTCTCCAATCCGGGAAGTGCCGATTACACCTGGAACTCGGCCCAATCAAATGATATTGACGCCTTCGTCAACGGCAAAGTGGCGATGATTTTCGGCTGCTCAAACCTCGCCGGTTACTTCCGCCAAGTTTATCCGAACTTCTCCTTCGCCCAAGCCCGAGTTCCGCAGGTTGGTGACACCAATTCGATCGTTGACTTTGCAAAATATACAACTTATGTCGTGCCGGCGGCATCGCCACAGCAAGCAAACGGCTGGAATTTTATTACCATGCTTTCAACCGACGACGCTTCAACTTACCGCTCGGCAACCAAAGAAATCTCCTCTCGCCTCCAGCAAACCGATGTTAATTTGAAGGATCGTGGCGCTGGCACACCGGACGCCGAACAGCTAAAAACCGCCAGCGATTGGAATAAAGGCCGCTATCCGGTCGAGTTGGATAATTTATTTAAGGACGCGATCAATCGGGTCGAGGCAAAATCGACCGGTTCGCAGGCTTCTCTTGACACCGCCGCCGCCAAAGCAACGGAATATTTGCGAAGATCGGGATGGTAGAAAATATATCAAAAATCAAAGATCAAAGATCAAAATGACAAAGAAAAATTCAAAAAGAAATTCTCTAATCTTTTTCTTTTTAACTCTATCATTTTGATTTTTGATATTTGCATTTTGATTTATCTTTGATGTTTTTTCGTTCAATAATTATTTCCCTATTTTTGTTCGCTTCGATTGTTTTCGCCGCGAGTTTTTTTTCGACAGCGAGAATTTTTGCCAAAGTCGCCGATCCGACGACTCCGGCAACGACTGCAACTCCGGCCGCCGGAGCGACGGCAACGCCAACCAGCATCGGCGACGCCAAAATCGGCGTTGGTGTCGGAATTCCGGAAACCAATATTGGCAGTGGCGGATCTTACAGTTTTGCCGACTATATTCGAGCAATTTACTCCTTCGCGATGAAAGCCGCCGTCGTCCTCGCGACTTTGATGGTGATTTTCGCCGGTTATAAATATCTCACCAGCCGCGGCGAAACTGGCGCAATAAACGAAGCCAAAGATATCCTTTTTTCGACACTGATGGGCGCGGCACTTTTGATGCTGGTCGTTCTGGTTGCCAACATTGCCGGCATTAACACCTCACTTTGGAACAGCTCATCAACCGGCGCATTATCAACCCAAACGGCGCTTCCGGCGACGACAAACACAACCGGGACATCTACCACAACCGGCGATGTTTCGACTCAAGCGAAACAATTTTGTGCGGCACAAAAGCCAAGTTTCTCGGCTGCAAATTGGGAAAACGGCCCCTGTCTTTCTAATAACATAAATAACACCGGTTATGCCGTCGATGTCGCCCATAATCCACGTCAAGCAATCGACGATCAAAACACCTGTTCATCACCAACAAAATGGGTTGAGCTTGACACAAGTTGTTCAATCATAAATGTTCAAAATTAATAATTTCTACTTAATTCGGTATTTATATTTATTTCGGATTAATACTTACCGGCTTGCAGATTAACGCTTTTAATGAAACATCATTTCAAAATTTCTCCCCGCTTTTTCAGCAATCTGATGATTGTTGCTTTTTCGATTGTCGTTTTGGTCACAACCGCGGCACTGTCCTATAACATCTGGCTGGCTTCGGCTGATCAAATTTATCTCTCCGGCTTAAATATTTCCTATCCGCGCCCGACTTTCAGTTCCTACGCCACGGTTCCGATTTACCGAATTACCGATGTTGGCGGTAGTAATTATTTAGAAATTTACAACGCCAGTGAAATTTCCTCAGTTATGGGAAGCAACTTTTCCTCCAACCCAACTTATCTTTCGACTTACCATATCACCGGCGATACTTCAACCGGTTTTTCCGGCGTTGATTATCCCTTCGCCCTTTTGCCGCTAACCGGCTACAATTACTCAACCAACGGCGAAGCGGTTCTCGGCTCGCCAACGCAACAGTTTATGGAGTATGCCCAACTACTGATCAATAAAGCTAATGTTCCGTCGCAAATCGCGCTGATCAATGCCTCGATCGCCGCTTACAAACAAGCTGCACTTTATTCGCAAGCCAGCTATCGGGTTGTGGTTGATGGCAGTGTCCACTATATTCTTTCCCGTGACCCGAGTTTTCAAAATTTGCCGACGAGCAATAATATTGATTATCTGATGATGAAAAATGAGCCTGGCATTTTTCCCGACAGCACCAGCGACTGGGCGATAAAAGTAAATGTCGAGTCGAGGACAGAGTATTCCAAGGCGACCGATAATTCCATTCCTCTGGCAGTGATGAATTCGGCACTGGCCGAGTCGGCAGCAAATGGCGACAGCGTAAATAATAAATTGATTGCGGCGGCGATTGCCAATTACAGAAGCCAGATTTCGACTCCAAGCAGTAGCGGTGGATTGACAATTGACGGTCTTGACATTATTAAATATGACGATGAACAGACATTGACTTTTAAGGTTGATTTCTCCAAACTGCCGGTTCCGGCTGATAAAAAAATTAGCAGCATAATTCTTTCGATAAATAATTACACCGCTTGCGAAGTAACTTTTCTCATAAGCCCGGATCAGGGCGATTTGGCGGCTGACGCTTCAAGCAAAACTCGTTGCAGTTGGGATTCGGGCCGAAAGCTTGGAACCTACGACTGGGACGGCAACGCCGGCTCAACCGAGGCAAAAGTTTCGACCAGGGATCCCGGCGCTAAAACAATTACGCTCTCGGCCTATACCGATTATCCGCCGAAAACCGTGATCACTTCGACCTCCAAAACGGTAAATATTCTTGCCGATACCTCAACTCAAACTTCACAAAATGCCAGTGGCGCAATTTCAATTTCAACGCCGGCTTCGGCCTACAGAGCCGATGGCGTGACGGCGAAGATTTCCGCCGATCTGACCAAGCTTGGTGGCAATGTCAGCTATCTTTCATGGTGGGTTTGCAACGGAACCCAAGATGTTGTTGCAAAAAATCAATCTACAAGTTGCAACAGCGGCGTCAGCGGTCATGTCCCAAAAACTCCCGGTGGCGGTGATGCCGAATTGACCGGCACGACCAGCGTTGACTCCTCAATTTTTTGGGATACCTCCGGCAGCGCCAGCGGTAATCATGTAATTCAAATCAAGGCCTACGGACAGAAAGGTTCGGACGGCCTCTATCCGGAAATTTCCGGCTCAAGCACTTTTTCTGCGACAATAAACGTTCTTGACGGCACAAACCCAAGCGGCTCCGGCGGATCAAACGCTGTGACGCCGGCCGGCGCAGTTAAAAATCCCGCTTGGTCAGCCGGGGCCTCATTTGGACAATCGGCGCTTAAAAATTTGGACGATATTATTCACCGGCTCGGCAGTTTCACTTTGTATATTTTGGGCGCGCTGGCGGTGATCGCCATCATCATCGCCGGAATGAAATATATCTCCTCCGGCGGCGACCAGAAAAAAGCCGAGGCCGGGAAAAAAGCCGTCCTTTTCGCCGTCTACGGAATTATCGCCGCCATTCTTTGCGTCGTTTTAATTCAGACAACGATCAACGAGGTTCGAACAATCACCGGCACCAACTTCACCGCCGGCCAACCGGCAAAAACCGGCCAGATTATCCCGAGCAAAATCGGCGGGCCGACAGCAACACTCGAACAGATCTTCAACGAAACCGGCTATCTTTGGGAGCTGGTGAAATTGGCAATTTATTACGCCGAACTGATCGCCGTTTTATATATTCTTTACGGCAGTTTCCTCTATATTACTTCTTTCGGCGATGACGGCAAAGCCGAGTCGGCGAAAAAAACCATTCTCTGGGCGCTAATCGGACTTGCCGTCGTCATTTCGGCAAATTATATTTTGGCCGTGTTTGCGGGAATCATCATCTAAAATCCAATTAAGAATTAAGATCTCAGAATTTAGAATCTAATTTAGAATTGAGAATTAGATATCAAATAGCAACTTCCATAATTCTTAACTCTTAATTCTAAATTCTTAACTTTCTTATGAAATTCAACCAACCCATCTCGATCGTAATCAAGGCCTACAACGAAGCGGAAAATATCTCGCGGGTTTTGCGCGTCCTTGCGCCGATTGATTGGATTGATGAGGTCATCGTCGCCAACGACGGCTCGACCGATGAGACGGCAGAGGTTGTCGCCAAATTTCTTGACGACAAAATCAAAATTGTGACTAATCCGAAAAATCTTGGCATGGGTGGTGCGATGGCGCTCGGTGTCAAAAACGCTAAGAGCGACTTGCTTTTGTTTTTGGACGCCGATTTGGTCGGCCTGACCGAGGATCATCTTTTAGAAATTCTGGCGCCAATAATTTTCACTAAAAAAGCCGATCTGGTTCTTGGCGTTTTCGGTCTCAAGGACTTAGGCGAAGATACCTCGACCAAAATCGCCAACCGATTTATGCCGATGATCGCCGGTCAGCGAGCGATCTGGCGAAAAAATCTGCCGCCGCTTTCGGAAATGATCGAGAGCAAATTTGGCGCCGATTTACTTATCGCCAAAAATGTTCCGCGCAGTCGTCGCGAGGTCGTCAAACTTCCCGGACTTTCGCAAATTACCAAAGAGCAAAAATCCAAAGGCGAATTCGGCAAGGCATTTACGGCTAGAATGAAAATGTACAAAGAAGTCATTAAAATCCTGCTACAAGAGAATTAAGAATTCAGAATTAAGAATTATGGAAGTGGAATTTTAAGAATTCTAAATTCTCAATTACATTCTAAATTCTGAGATCTTAATTCTTAATTGCTTTCCCAGGGCTTGACAAGTTTTTCCCAACAAAATACAATTAAATTGATGGGGTCATCTCCGCGCAGGCGGGGATCCAAAATAGTTTTACTTTTGGTAGATTCCCGACTTCTCGGGAATGACAAAACATTTTACGGCTTACTAGCTTATAACTTAGAACTAATAATAATTGGAGGAGGACTATGAATTGGTTAATTGAAAGAGCACACGCAGTAGATTTTGATTGGTTAACACCAAACGGGTCGCCTAGCTCTACTGGTGTTGGTTATTCCAACATCTTTACTCAAGTCATCGGCATCATCGAGGTCATTGCGGCCGGGCTGGCAGTTATTTACTTAATTTACTCCGGCATTCTTTACATAACCGCCGCCGGCAATCCTGATGCCGCAAAAAAAGGCCAGCAGGGAGTTATTAATGCTGTTATTGGTATCGTCATTATTGTTGCTGCCTATTTTATAATCAATGTTGCGATAAATCTTGCTAGATCTGCGTCCGGTTAAACCAAACTTCGACGAAAACTAAAAAATCCCCTGCCGTTTCGGTTGGGGGGGTTTTGAAGACAATTTCTAAATCCGAATGACTAATTTCTAATAAAATTTCAAATAATTAAATATCCAATGTCAAAAAAATTTGGCATTTGACATTTTCTCCTAGTCCTTTGTCACTCGCCAAACCTCGGCGCTCGTCGTCAATCCTTGCAAAACTTTGATCAGTCCGTCCTGTTCCATCGTTATCATTCCCTGATCCAGGGAAATTTTTGTAAATTCGGCGATCGTCGCCTGCCGGCCGATAAGCGATTCCAGCTCCGCCGTTGGCACTAAAACCTCGACGATCACCTGCCGGCCGGCAAAACCGGTTTTGCCGCAAACCAAACAGCCGACGGCTTTTTTTAATTTGATTTCGGCTGCCGGCTTTTCCAACATCGCCGCAATTTGGGGTTCAATTTTATCCTTTATCGGACTAACTATTTTTTTAATTTCCTCCCACAAAACTTCGGTCGGAGCAAAATCAACCGCACATTTCGGGCAAAGTTTTCGCACTAGCCGTTGACCCATAATTAAATTGATCGAGCCGGCGAGCAAAAACGGTCGGACACCGATCTCGAGTAGTCGTGGCAAGGCGGCGGCGGCAGTATTAGAATGTAAAGTCGAAAGCAGAAGGTGACCGGTCAGCGCCGCCTGGACGGCAATCTCGGCCGTTTCCTGATCCCGTATCTCACCGACCATCAAAATGTCCGGGTCTTGACGCAGAGCCGCCCTAAGACCGCCGGCAAAAGTGTAGCCGCCCTCCGGATCAACCTGGCTCTGTTCGACACCGGCAATTCGGTATTCAATCGGATCTTCCAAAGAAATTATTTTTATCCCCGGCTTTTTTAGCTCCATTATCATCGCGTAAAGTGTCGTTGATTTTCCCGAGCCAGTCGGACCGGTGTTTAAAATCATTCCGTGCGGCCGAGCGATCGCTTTCCCAATTATTTCCATAGCATCCGGCCGAAATCCTAAGTCAGCGAGTTTTTTTATTGACATCTCCTGACCCAAGAGCCGAATGACGACGCTTTCGCCAAACGCCGACGGCAAGGCGGAAACGCGAAGGTCAATAGCGTTTTCGCCGCGCTTAATCGAAAACCGACCGTCCTGCGGTTCGCCGGAGACATCCATTTTCAATTTGGCCAAAAACTTAATTCTGGACAGGAGAAATTTATAATTACTGAGCGGCATCCGCATAATATCTTCCAAAATTCCGTCAATCCGGTAACGAATCAAAAAATCATTTTCGCCCGGCTCGATGTGAACATCAGAAGCGTTCATTTTCGCCGCCGAAAATAAAATCAAATCGAGTAGATCAGTCGTCGAAATCTTTTTCGCCGTCTCGATGATGTCGGCGACATTTCCGACTTTAGAAATCAAATCGTCCTGTCGCTCGGAAATTTCGTGCGACTTCGCCAGCTCCGACTCCTGTTTGACCGAAAATTCGTTGATCGCATAAGCCAGACCGGTTTTCGAAACAATAGCAAATTTGAATTTCGCTTTGTTGGTGGCGATATAATCGGCAAAAAATTTCTCTTGCTCGGGCGCAATTTTGTCGACGATCGCCACTCGGATTTCCTTGCCGATTTTCAAATACGGCGCAAAACGAAATTGCAAAAGTTCGGTCGCCGGGAAAAGAGTAAAAATGTCGGCGGCAAACGGATAGCCGACGAGATCAACATACTCCAAATCCAAACTCTTGGCCAGCGCAAATGTCTGTTCCTCCTCATCCTGACGATTGATGGTATAAAGTTTTTGGTTAAGATCAGTCATAAAAAGAATTTAGAATTATGAATTCAGAATTAAGAATTATGGAAGTGGGATTTTTCGGAAAATTCTCAATTCTCAATTCAATTCTGAGATCTTAACTCTGAATTCTTAATTGTTTATAAGCCAGTGTCCAATAACTTGAAAAGTAGGCCGTAATTCCGCCGCCAACATAGATGATTGCGACGAGGAATATCAGCGCGACCGGAAATCCGTAAATGATGCCGGCATTTATTCCGCCAAGTTTGTAAATACCAAAACCGAGAGCGAAAAGAATCACGCCGGCAGTGATGGCAGTGATGGCAAAAGCAATGCCGACGGCGATCGAAATTGCGACTTGAATTAGCCGCGCCAAAATAATCTGACCAAGATTCATTTTGATAAAATTGATCGCTGATTTTATCGCTCCTGTGATTGATTTCTTTTCTAAAACTAAAATTCGAACGGCAAATTCAGTCAGAAGTCCGAAGAAAATTGCGATGACGATGATCGCGAAAATGATCGCCAGCGAAATCGGAATTGCAACGATCAATAACCACGGTGTGACAAAAACCGCCAGCAGAATTAGCCCGACGATCAACCCAATCAAAATTGCGATGATGACAAATATCGCCAAACCCAAAAGTATCATAAAACCAATCATTCGCCAAAAAAACTTTCCACCGGCGAAGAGCGCCGACCAAAATCCGAATTTGTTTTCGCCTCCGTCGAGCGAATCAACGGCGATAATCAAACCGGCGCGGGCAGAAATTGAAAGATAAATTAAAACTAATCCGACAATAAATGTTACCGCGGCGATAATTGTAACGATTGCAACATGGATAGAGATCCGGTGGCCGGTGTTGGAAAAAAAATACAAAACACTTTCTGCCGACGGCGAATTTGAGGTTTTCGAATTCCAAATCGAGGAAAAATTCCCTCCGCCGGCGCCAAAGGCGGCAAAAATTCCCAGCACTGCCAAATAGCTATTCTTCCAAACCAACTCAAAAGCTTTTCTGATTGTTTTGTCAAAATCAATTTTCATTATACTTTCATTTTACCACATGTTGCCTGATAGTAAAAAACTTGACACACCAAAAAAATATATGTATCATGAAATTTAGATTTCAGCAATGCTGAAATACTCTGCCGTCCGAGGAGAGAAACAAAAGTGGGAAACGAGAAACAAGCGAAGCATGCCCAGCAGCGACGGGACAATAAGGATCGCCACGGCGGCGCCAAGGACAACTCCGCCCGCCCGGCCAAGCGCCAGGACAGCCAGAAGACCCACGACACCAACAAGAAGGCCGGCACCGCCTGGCGCAAGTAGACACAACAACCCAACCGCCGAACATGAAGGAGGGCGCAAATCGATGCGCCCTCCTTCTCTGAAATCATTTCGATACTAAAATTATTTTCTTGATATAATAAAATTATGGAACAAACAATTCTGGCAGTCATCAGACCAAAATTAAATATGTCACAACCCAAAGATCAATTACTACATCTAATTGAACACATTTTGATGTCGCCGGAACGGCTTAGTAAGATTGGTATAAGTGAAAAACATTTTGCAAAAGACATAATTTGGAGCAATGGTAGTATTTCAGAGTTATTTTGTGTGGAATATTTTATTGTGCGCTCAGCGGAAATTGAAACAATTAAAAAGTTAGTGCTTAACGGATTAAATCATTTACACCTTGACAAAGTTGATCTCGGTGCAATTAAGAAAAATATCGTTCAGGAAATCGAGGAAGACAACACAAAAGAAATAAGTATGGGTGAACAATTTGCGAAAGCAATTTATACGAAAGATTCACCGATTCTTCGCCAGCCGTGGAATGACGCCGGTATTTTGAAAAATCTCGACCTTGACCATAGTAAAATTGAAAAAATGTTTAAAAAATTCGGCAAACCATTTTCAATAGTTGAACTATCTTTCAATAGATATCGGCAATCAGAAAAAATTTCTGTCGAAAAAAACTTCTTAAATTCAAGCGCCAAGCCAATTCAACTTAAACACCCATACCAATCACCGGAGACTACCGCGATTGACATTTTAATTCCTGTTAATTTTGGCGAACAAGATTTTATTAATTTTGATCTTTACAGAACAATTCTTGCTGATTATGACTTTGGTATTTTGTACAAAAAAATGAGACAAAAAGGGCTTGTCTACGATTTGGGGGTAAATTATAATCTCCATGCGAGCGCTATCCAAATTTATTTTTCCTGTGATAAAAATAGAGCCGAAGATGCTTTAAATTACATCAAAGAATTATCTGCAAATGAAAAGATTATTTCTAAAGATTTTTTGGAACTAACAAAAGATAAAACAATCATGAGCTATGAAATAGAATGGGGAAATATTTCAGACAGCGCACTGGGATATATCAAAGAATTTGTTCTGGGCAATTTCCACATCGCCCCGAAAGAACGAATCGCTAAAATGAGAAAAATTAGCATTGATGAAATTAATAACTTTCACAATAAAATCGTAAAGAATTTTAAAAATAACGCGCTGATTCCCCTCCTCAATTACGGCAAAAAAGTCGAAACCAATTCCCATTGACAAAATGGAAAAAATATGCTATGCTGGGAGTGTAAAATGATTTGGGCTAAATCACAAATGTCGGAAAGTCGTATTCGAAAGACCTGTGGTGAGCGGAGTCGAATCCAGAACCGTCCCCTTTAGAAAGGATCTGAATCAAATAGAAAGTTGAAAAAAATAAAAAGGATTTCAAATTCCCTTCGGCTTAGATTGAGGAGACGATACCGTCACTTGATCAGGCGTAATTGAGCTAAAATTTCAAAACTATTGACAGAGAATAAATAGTATGGTTAAATGTAGTTGATCTACCATTTTGCGTTTATGCAACGGTAGACAGATCTGTTTCAAAGAGGTGATTCACATGATGGGAGACAAGGGCGGTAACTACGGCGGTGGACAAGGTGGCGGCAACCAAGGCGGTGGCGCGACCGGTGGCAATGGCCCTGGTGGTGGCAACCAGTCTGGTGGAAGCAAGGGCGGAGGAAGTGGTGCTGGCGGCAACCAAGGCGGTAGTGGCTCGGGTGGAGGCAACTCGGGCTCGGGCAGCAGCAAGAAGTAGCCGCTGGGAAGAGTAACACATGTGCGAGGTCGGTTTCGACCGACCTCGCACAAAATAAAAATATATGAAACAAACAATTCTTGCACTAATCAGGCCGGAACTCAATTTGTCACAACCGGAAAATCAACGCCTACATTTAATTGAGCATATTTTGCTTTCTTCTGAAAGAAATATGAAAATCGGCATTACCCAAGATAAATTTGCAAAAGATATTCTATCCAGTGGCGGCTACATAACTGAATTATTTTGCGCTGAATATTATGTAGTTCGCTCATCTGCCGCTGACTCAATCAAAAAAATAATTTTATCGAGTAGTAATAATCTTCATTTGGAAAAAGTTGACTTGCCGGCAATGAAAAATGTTTTGATCCATGAACTTGATGAAAAAAAAAGTCAAGAGATCGGCATCGGCGAGCAATTTGAAAAAACTATTTACCATAAAAAATCACCTGCGCTTAAACAACCATGGTTTGAAAAAAAAGAATTAATCAACCTTGGAAAAAACAAAACTGATTTGGATAAAATTTTCAAAAAATACAACAGTAATCAAATATTTCTTGAGCTTACTTTTGATGAATATAATATTTCAAAAAAAATATCAATCAAAAAAAACATTTTATCCAAAACACCAAAAACAATCAATTTAACCCACCCCTATCAATCCCCGGAATCATCTTCGATTAACATCTTGCTACCTAAAAAACTTGACGAAAATGATCTCAATAAATTCTTAATTTATAGAACTCTGTTGACTGACTATTATTTTGGAATTCTTTATAAAGAAATGCGCGAAATTGGCCTCATTTATGATATTTCAATAAATTACAACAAATACTTTGACTCAATCCAAATCTATTTTTCTTGTTCTAAAAACAATACTTCAGAAGCGCTAAATTTTATTCAAAAATTTGTAGAAAAAGACGAAATTGTATCGGAAAAATATTTGGATTTGGTGAAAGAAAAAATTAGCACCAACTACGAATTGGATTGGGGCGATATCACTAATAATTCTCTCTTTTACATCGAGGAAGCATTGTTGAGCAAATTTTATATTTCCCCAAAAGAGAGAGTCGAAAAAATTAAACGGGTATCTTCCAAAGAAATTAATGACTTTCACAAGGGATTACGAGCCGAGTCAAAAAATAATTTAATAATTACAATCCTTAATTACGGCAAAAAAGCCGAGAAAATGATTGACAAAAAATGAAAAGTATGCTATAATGTGGCAGTATGATGATTTGGGCTGAATAGGAAATTGAAAAAAGATAAAAAATGATTTCAAATTCCCTTTGGCTTAGATCGAGGAGACGATACCGTCACTTGATCAGGCAAGTTCGAAACACAAGGAGGTAACTGCCGTGGCTCACAAGCAGCAAAAGCAGTCCACCGGAAGTCCAAAGAGAACCAGGGATCAGCACCAAGTCAAGGTGCCGAAGGGTCCCGGCACCAAGCTCGGCCCGACGAAGACGCCGCACCGGCCGGAGAAGTTCAAGAAGTAGCCGCACCACCGGGCGCCGACCAGCCGCAACCTTCTTGCGAGCGCACGCCGAATGTGCGCTCACAAGAACCAAAACAAATATGACCAATGAAAATTTCACAATCCGAAAAGCAGTCGAAGCCGATTATCCATCAGTAAATTTCTTGTACCACAAAACTTATACTTTATACCACGACAATATGCCGGACCAATACAAAAAAATGCCGGCATCAACTTTACCAAAGGGAACATTTCTCAACATCATCGAAGACAAAAAAGAATTGATGATTGTCGCAGAAAAAAATAAAGAAGTTGTCGGCGTTCTTTACGCCATAACCGAAAAAGATGATGGCGACGATTGGGCACAAGCATACAACCGAGTTTCGGTCGAAGAAATTTCCGTTTCGCCAAAACATTTCAATCAAGGAATCGGCACAAAGTTAATGCAAGCCGCCGAAAATTGGGCAAAAGAACAAAACATTTCCGACGTCACTGCTTTAGTTTATGCCTTCAACGACAATGCCGTTAATTTCTACAAAAAAAATTATTTCACCCCGTATAGCGTAAGGATGAATAAGAAAATTAAATAAATGATTTGGGCTAGGTGTGGGATTAAATTTTATTCTTCGAACGAGGAACGAGTGAGAAGTCTGTTTTAAGATAGTTCTCACTAGTTTACCCCGATTCCATCGTCGGGGTTCGAACGATAATTAGTTAATCTCATCCCGGCTTAGATCGAGGACGATGATATCACCGGCTTGATCAGGCAAAACTTGAACTAAAATTTCAAAATCTATTGACAAAAAATAAATACCATGATTAAATGTAGGTGATCTACCAAACCGAGCAGAGGTGGTATAGAAAATGTCGAACAACATCGCTGGTGTTTCGTTGCAAGGAAAATACATAAGGTTAAGACCATTTGAAGAATCAGACATAACAATAATGCACAGATGGCGAAATGACATAGCAAATCTTCACCTTTGGTCGACAAGGCGGCACACCGTCAGTCTAGAAGAATTCATTGCAGAGTTGAGAAACGATTTTGCAACCGATCGTCATATCCAAATGATGATCGAAAAAGTTTCAGACAATTCCGCAATTGGTATGATCTATTCCTACAATGCCCAATTTATTGACGGACATTGTTGGATCACAATTTTCATCGAACCAGGCAAAACCGGCCTTGGATTTGGAGCTGAAGCGGTTGCGTTAATGTTGGAGTATCTGTTCAGCTATTTCGGATTTTACAAAGTATACGCCGACATTTACGAATACAACAAAGCATCCGCCAGCAATATGGAAAAGGGCGGATTTGCCGAAGAAGGGCGATCCAAGCAACACCGCTTTTTTGCCGGTGAACATTATGACCTTGTCAGATATGCTATTTATTCAAGTCGATTGCCGGAAATACGACAATTTGTCGCGCACTTGACAAGGCGAGACAAGTAGTGTAGATTTGGAGTAAGTCGTGCCGCACAGAAACGAAAGGATGATTTACAGATGCCAGACCACAAAGGCGTAGACACTCCGAGCGGCCGCGTCGATTCCTACACGGACAGAAGCGGGAACACCAACTGTGTCCAGGGCAGAATGGACGGCGGCCACACCCACTCCGTCGAGGCAGCTGGCCACTTCGACATCACGAAAGGTGATGGCTCAAAGGAGACCATCAGCCAAGGTAGCAAAAGCGGTTCGTCCAGTGGCAGTGGCGGATCCGGTTCCGGTGGCGGTAGTGGCAAGTAGTCCCGTTCGGGAGGGCGCGATCGCGCCCTCCCGAACAAAAAAACTGAATCGATATTATGAAAATAAATTACATTAAGTTACCAAGTAAATCTAATGAGATAATTATTTCTGCGGTTTTTAACGCCGGAAAAATATTCGCACCAAAAAAATATCCCGAACTCCCCCATTTGGTTGAACACATGATCGCTAATAAATTACTACAATACAACTATAAATATGAAGCTGTTGTCGATACCGAAAAATGTACCTTTAATATCTATATACCAAAAGAAAATCCTCTTAAAAAAATCACTGGTTTTTTCGAAATGCTTTTTGGGACTACTAAATTTGATGAACACGAACTAAACACAGAAAAAGGGATTATTAAAAAAGAA
>JAPLVH010000003.1:0-10946 GCA_026397205.1 Candidatus Berkelbacteria bacterium
CGGAATTACAAAAAATTGATAAAAAGAGAAATGAATCGCCACTAGAACATATTGTCCGCGAGATAGATTCCGAAATGAGACCATTTACTCAAGACCGTTTTGATTTTGACATTATTGGCAATTTTTACGGCGAGTTTATTCGTTATACCGGCGGAGACGTGCAAGGTCTCGGCATTGTTTTGACACCAAAACATATCACAGAATTGTTTGTTGATTTGGCAAAATTGGATAAAAATGATAAAGTTTTGGATACCTGTTGTGGCACCGGCGGATTTTTAATTTCAGCGATGAAAAAAATGACCGAAAGAGTAAGTGACGAAGAAAGAAAGAAAATTTTGGAAAGATCACTTATAGGAATTGAACAAGAACCATCAATGTTTGCCTTGGCTGTTTCAAATATGATTTTGTGGGGCGACGGCAAAACAAATCTTTATCAGGGATCATGTTTCGATGAGGAAGTTTTCGATCAAGTTAAAGATAAAGCAACCATCGGTTTTATAAACCCGCCGTATTCACAAAGAGGCGAAGATTTGCACGAGTGGAATTTTGTAATTCAACTTTTGAATGCCTTGCAGAAAAATGCCACTGGGATTGTCATCGTTCCGATGTCGCTGGCAATCAAGGCACACCCAATTCGCGAACGGCTTTTAAAAGAACATCGGCTTGAAGCGGTGATGAGTATGCCCAATGATTTGTTTTATCCGGTTGGCGTTGTGACTTGCATTATGGTTTTCACCGCTCATGTCCCACACGACAGTGATCAACACCATGAAAGTTGGTTTGGATTTTGGAAAGACGACGGATTTAGAAAAGATAAAGTCAAAGGAAGAATTGCAGCTGATAGATAGCCAAAGATCAAGGAAAAATGGCTATTTGATTTGACCAACAGGAAAGTTGCACATGGAATTAGTGCTAGAAAAAAAGTTGGAATGAATGACGAGTGGTGCGCTGAAGCATACCTCGACACGGATTATTCTAATATTTCAGAGGAAAATTTTGAAAGTGAATTGAAAAAATACGCATATTTTAAATTATTTCACGAACTATGATTATAAGTGATTTATTTAAAGTCGAATATGGACAAAGATTTTATCATTCAAAAGGTTTTTTGGATGATAAAATTGGAAAAATTCCACTTATTTCTTCGGGGAGAAACGAGCACGGTTTTTATGGTACTTTTAATATAAAACCAATATACAAAAATGTGATTTCAGTCACAAATACAGGTTCTATTGGTTGGGCATTTTACCATAATTATAATTGTTGTATTGACGATAATTGCCTTGTATTAATTCCAAAAACAAAAATTTCAGATCAACAAATGATTTATATTTCGATGTTAATAAACAAAGACAAATATAGATATATGTATGGCAGACAGGTTACTCCAGCAAGAATAGAAAGTATTGAGTTGCCAAATATTCCAGATTTTGTTGATGAAAAAGAGTTTCCAGATGTAGAAAAGGTTAAAAAATCAGCATCAAATAAAAAACTCTCACTATCAGATCGAAAATGGAAATGGTTTGAACTAGATAGTTTATTTCCCTTTGAAAGAGGCAAATGCGGTAGTGCGGAAAAATTATTGGAAAAAGGAAATGGAATCAGTTATATCGGTGCAAAAAAAGAAAACAATGGTTTGATGTATAAAGTTGTAAGAGACGAAAATTATGTTACAAAAAGTAATTGCATTGTTTTTATTGGCGACGGACAGGGTTCGGTTGGGTATTCTACATACCAAGAAAATGATTTTATCGGCTCCACAACTCTTTCAATGGGCAGAAATAAAAATTTAAATAAATATAACGCATTATTTATAATTACATTGCTTGATAAGGAAAGGTTTAAATATTCATTCGGAAGAAAGTGGAATGGAGAAAAATTAAAAAATACAAAAATCAAACTGCCTGTTGATAAAAACGGAAATCCTGACTGGCAATTTATGGAGAACTACATAAAATCATTACCGTATTCAAGTTCAATCTAGTTTTTTGTTAGAAATTATTTTGGCGTTTTAAGGAGGGGTTTTGAAAAAAGTTCTACTCATTATTTTAGATGGTTGGGGGGTTTCGCCGCTTGCCGAAGGCAACGCGACTTATTTGGCGAAGACGCCAAACCTCGACTGGGCGTACGAAAATTATCCCAAGACCTTGCTTTCGGCTTCGGGCACCGATGTCGGCATTGTCGCCTCCGAATCCGGCAACTCCGAAGTCGGCCACTTAAATCTCGGCTCCGGCCGAGTCGTTTGGGAGTCACTTCCGCGAATTGATCAGGCAATCGAAAAAGGTTTGTTTTATAAAAATCAACAGATTTTGGATGTTTTTAGCCAGGCCGTTTCAACTGGCGGCGCGGTTCATCTAATTGGATTGACCTCAAGTGGTTCGGTTCACTCGAATATCAAACATCTTTTTGCTCTCTTGGATATCGCCAAAATGCAAAAGTTGGAAAAAGTTTATATTCATTTTATTGCCGATGGCCGCGACACGGCACCGAGAGTTGCGCTTTCTGATATTAAATTGGTCGAGAAAAAAATTGCCGAAGTCGGTGTTGGCTCCAAGGGAGCATCATTTGACTGGAAAATTGCCACAGTTTGTGGCCGATTTTTTGCCATGGACCGCGACAAACATTTTGAGCGAACTTCAAAATTCTATAATTTATCGGCTGGCGGTATCGGCGATAGTTATTCGTCAGCATCGGCTGCCATTGACGCCAATTATCGTGCCGGTGTTGACGATGAGCGTATTGCCCCGAGCGTCATTGACAAAAACGGCATTGTTAAGCCGGGTGACGGCATCATTTTTTATAACTTTCGCGCCGACCGAATGCGCCAGATTTTATCGGCTTTTGAAGCCGATAATTTCTCCGATTTTTCACGCGAGTTAAGCGGCAATCTAAAGAGCGCAACGATGACAGAATATGATAAAGGTCAAAAGTCAGCGGTGATTTTTCCGCCACTCGATATGACTGCTGTCATCGCCGATGAAATCGCCGAGGCGAATTTGCCCCAGTCGCACATCGCCGAGACGGAAAAATACGCTCATGTGACCTATTTTTTCAACGGCGGCAACGAAATTCCGCACAAATTTGAGGATTTTGTTTTGGTCCCGTCGCCGCGAGCCCTTAGCTACGATTTGGCGCCGGAGATGTCGGCGGAGGAAGTATCATCGAAAGTAATTTTGGCGATCTCCAGCAAGTCCCAATTTATTTTAGTTAATTTTGCCGGCGGTGACATGGTCGGTCACAGCGGAAATTTATCGGCGGCGACTATCGCTTGTGAAAAAATTGACCAGTGCCTGGGAAAAATTTTATCGGCGGCTTCCGGTGTCGGCGTGACAGCAATCATTACCGCTGATCACGGAAACTGCGAACAGATGATAAATCCCCAAACCGCTGAAATTGACAAAGAGCATTCGCGAAACCCGGTGCCGTTTGTCCTTTTGGATTTATTGGCCAAACCGTTTTTGCCGAAATCAGATCAAATAATTGATCGAAAAAAACTTCTTGATTATAGCTCGAAAACGCCAAGCGGAATTTTAGCCGATATTGCGCCAACGATTTTGAAAATCATCGGCCTTAAAAAGCCGAGCGAAATGTCAGGAATTGATTTGGAAAGTTTGATATAATAGAAAAGCGAAATCAAATATCAAAAATAAAAAATCAAAATGGTAGATAAAAAAGGAAAAAAGAAATCCAGCCACGGAGTGGCTACCAACATTTTGATCTTTGATTTTTGACTTTTGAATTTATTTTCATGATTGAATTTCAGCATCTGACAAAAAAATATCTCGGAAATATTGTCGCTGCCTCCGATGTGACTTTTAAGATTGCCGCCGGCGAGTTTGTCGCTCTGGTTGGGCCGTCCGGCGCCGGCAAGTCAACATTGATCAAAATGCTGACGCGCGAAGAGATGCCAACAAGTGGACGGATTTTGGTTGCCGACCGCGACATTTTTCAGCTTAAAGACATTGAACTTCCATTTTATCGGCGAAAAGTTGGAGTAATCTTTCAGGATTTCAAACTTCTGGCAAAAAAAACCGTCGCTGAAAATGTTGCTTTTGCCCTGGAAGTTGCTGGCGTCGCGCCGGCAGTAATCAAAAAGCGGGTGGCGGAGATGCTGGCGCTGGTTGGGCTTGACAGGCGGCCGAATGCTTTGACCGAGGAGCTCTCCGGTGGCGAAAAACAGCGAGTTTCGATTGCCAGAGCGCTGGTTCATGAGCCGAAACTTCTGATCGCCGATGAGCCGACGGGAAATCTCGATCCGGTCAACTCTTGGGAAATTATCGAGCTGCTTTTTAAAATCAACAAAAGCGGGACAATCGTTCTTCTTGCGACTCATGATAAGGAAGTTGTCGATGCAATCCACAAACGAGTGGTGACGATGAAATCCGGGAAAATTATCAGCGACGAGAAGGATGGAAAGTATGTTCTTTGATAATTCAAAAATCAAAAGTCAAAGATCAAAATTGTGGTAGCCACTCCGTGGCTGGATCTTTTTTCATTTTAATTTGTCATTTTGATATTTGATTTTTAATCTTTGATATTTCCAATGAATTCAACTGGTTTTCAAAATTTTACCATCACTTCTCGCCGGGTTTTAAAATCGGCCTTGGTTTCGGCTTGGCGAAATCGGCTTTTGTCGCTAGCAACGACGATTGTCATCATCCTCGCCCTTTTTATCATCTCGCTTTTTACCTTCACGACAATCGTTGCCAATCAAGCGGCGGCGGTGCTGAAAAATAAAGTTGATCTTACGGTCTATCTTAAAGACAGTGTCTCCGACGATCAGGTGACGGCGCTGGAGGATATTATCCGTTCGCGGTCGGAGGTCTTGTCAATTAAATATCTCGACAAAGATGCGGCGCTGGCGGTTTGGCGGACGCAACACGCCGACAACACCGATTTACAAAATGTCATTTCGGAAACCGACAACCCACTGCCGCGAAGTTTCGAAGTAAAAACCGCTCGTCCGGAACAAATCGAAACCGTGGCCAATTTTTTGGACAGCGAGGATTATGCGCCCTTAATCGCCCAAATTGATTACAAACAAACAAAAAACATCATTGATCGGCTGGTCCGAATCACCTCGTTTATTCGAATTATCGGCTGGTCGCTGTCTCTGCTTTTCGTTTTGATTTCGATTTTGATTGTCTACAACACTTTGCGCTTGGCGATATATGCTCGCTCGGACGAAATTGAAATTATGCGGTTGGTTGGTGCTTCGGGAATGTACATTCGCGGACCGTTCATTATCGAGGGCTTGCTTTACGGCTTCTTGGCGGCGATCATTACGGCGATCATCTTTTACTTTTTCACCGGCGTAACGATCGGGCCGGTCCAGAATTATCTTGGACTTTCGGAGTACAGTTCGTCGTTGTCAGTAAATATCTGGTTGATAATTTTGCTTCAATTTGTTGTCGGACTTCTACTTGGGGCATTTTGCTCACTTTTGGCAATTAGAAGATATCTGTCAGAGAACAGAACAAAATGAAAAATCAAAAATCAAAAATCAAAGATCAAAATGACAAATTAAAAATCAAAAAGTTTGGAATTGCGATTTTAGTCGTTGCGGTTTTGATGTCGTCAACAAATTATGCGCTGGCGCTGACCAACCAACAGAAATTACAACAAGCTCAGCAACAACAGGCGGCGGCGCAGGCGGCGGCGAATCAAAAAGCGGCCGAAGCGGCACAGATGAAACAACAAATCGCCGTTGTTGACAATCAAATCAACGAAACCCAAAGTGCGCTCTCGACAACTGTCGGCCAAATTTCTACGACTCAATCAAACATTGATAATTTAACGACTCAAATTGCCGCCGAAGAGAAAAATTTGGCCGACGAAAAAGATAAAATGAATAAAGTTATCACTAGTTGGTATATGGACGGCAGTTCCGGATTTCTTGAAGCGATGATCTCGTCGTCCAGCATTTCCGCCCTGATCGAACGCCAGCAATATTATGATTCGATCAAGACCCAAATTAATTCGTCAATTACAAAAATCAACTCGCTTAAAGATCAACTTTCGGCGCAAAAAACCGACCAACAGAAAAAGATGGCCGATTTGCAGTCGCTCCAACAACAGCAAACGGCTTACAAAACTTCGGTCGAATACCAGAAGTCGGTCAAAACCAATTTGCTTTCGATGACGCTGTCGCAGCAACAGACCTATCTGGCGCAAGTTGCCAAATTACAAAGTGACATCTCGCAAATTTCAGCCGCAATTTACGCCGAACGGCAGAAAAGCCATTATAATGAATCACTGATTTACGGTTCAACCAGCTATCCTTTTGGCGATATTGACGAACCGGATCCCTGGTCGTTTCTGACTCGCGAATGTACTTCTTATGCCGCTTGGTATTGGAATGTTAAACTAGGAAAACGTTGGACAAATACTCAACCGGGCCGAGGATCGGCGCGCTACTGGCCGGAAATCGCTCGAACTTTGGGCTATTCGGTTTCGTCTACCCCGCGAGTCGGGGCAATTGTTTCTTGGTATGGCCCGCTTTATTCCGGTGATCAATGGGGACATGTGGCGATTGTCGAAGCAGTTAACGGCGACGGCACAATTGATGTTTCGGAATATAACTGGACAAAATATTCCTACGACTATCGAAAAAATGTCAACCCGGGAAACTATGGGAGTTATAGTTATATTTATTAGCTGTAAGTCGTAAGCCAGTAAGCTGTAAGTGCGAGGTAGTTATCCATTTTTAATCCATTGTCGTTCATGAGAAATCCGTTGGGATACAAAGTTTTAAGAACTTACCAGCGAGGTGAGGAAATCTACGAATTGACAAAGAAATTCAGTGCCGAGTTTTTACATCCGATTGCCGATTCGCGACTTATTGGCCATCTAAACGATTCGGCCAGAAGCGTGCCGAGAAATATTTCCGAAGGATACGGCAGAAATAATACAAAACAATATCTGGAGTTTTTAGGATTTTCTTTTGGATCTTTAGTCGAACTTTTGGAAGATTATTTTGCTTTGGAAAAAGACATCAAAGGAAGACAAAGGAAAACTAAGGATAACGAAAAGGCGATAAGGGAAATATCAACGCTGATAAAACTTTGCATGGGTGAAAAGTCAATGCTGAAGTCGCAGATGGAAACGATGGAGAAAATAGTTGGCGAACAGGGTTTAATTTCCGACAAACAGAGAATCAACAAAATTTTGGCTGATCGCCGACGGAACGAAAAAGAAGTTGACATTTGGCTTCAAAGTGTCATTGATGATGAAAAAAGAAAGAAAAATGCCGGTGGCTAGATTTCGGAATTTGTTTTGAAAACTGGCAAAAATTGATAGAAAATCAAAATTTAGTCAAAGCGATTGTTTCCCCTTGTAATCCGTTGTTTATCCTTTGTAATCCTTTCTGTTATAATAAAATTGTGGAGAAAAAGAGTCGAAAAAAAGTTTTTCTGAAAATAATTCCAGCCATTTTATTGGTTTTTTTTCTCTTTGGCAGTGGTTATTTTTTCGGACTAAAAATCGGCGACAGTTATCAGCCGCCAGCCGACATTCAAAACGCAAATTCCGGCAAGCCGTCGTCGGTTGATTTTTCTTTATTTTGGCAGGCCTGGAACAAAGTTCGCCAGATGTATGTTGGCGACTCCGATCCGCAAAAAATGGTTTTTGGTGCAATCTCCGGCATGGTTGCGGCGCTCGGCGATCCTTACACCGATTTTTTTGATCCGACTACCAACCAACAATTTTCATCCGATCTCTCCGGCCAATTTGAAGGCATCGGTGCCGAACTAATTATGAAAGATGGTGCTATTACCGTCGTCGCTCCACTTTCCGGTTCACCGGCGGAAAAAGCCGGAATCAAAGCCAAAGACATTATTTCGGAAATTGACGGCACTTCGACTGCTGAGATGACAGTTGACGATGCCGTGGGCAAAATTCGCGGCACCGCCGGGACAGAGGTCAAATTAAAAATCATTCGCGCAAACGAAACTGCGCCGCTGGATTTCACCATCACCCGGGCAAAAATTCAGATTGATAGCGTGACATATCAACAAATTAATGTTTCCGGCAAAAAAATCGGACTTCTCAAAGTCAACCAATTCGGCGATGACACACAAACATTGGCGGAGAAATACGCTAAGCAAATTAAAAGTGATGATGACACCGGCGTAATTCTTGATTTGCGCAACAATCCCGGTGGCTATTTAGATGGCGCTGTCAGTTTCGCCAATTTGTTTTTGACCAAGGGCAAAGTGGTCGTCAGCGAGGTTGATAAAAACGGCCAAAAACAAGAATATAAAACAGACACCGATCCGGTCTTGGGCAATATCCCGCTTGTGGTTTTGGTCAACGGCGGTAGCGCCTCGGCGGCGGAAATTGTCACCGGCGCTTTCAAGGACTTCGCCCGGGCGGAAACAATCGGCGAAAAAACTTTTGGCAAAGGTAGCGTTCAAGCGGTTGAACCGCTGGCTGGAGGCGCGGCATTAAAAGTGACAATCGCCAAATGGCTGACTCCGCTGGGAACGGAAATCAACAAAATTGGAATTACGCCGGATGTTGTCGTGCCAGCATCAACTGATAATGCATCTGATCCGCAACTGGATAAGGCGAAATTAGAAATTACGAAATAGCCGTAAGTTGTAAGCTAGTAAGCCGTAAGCTAGTAAGCCGTAAGCAAAACCGTTGAATTTGGGATTATATTTTGTTAAAGTAAAGTTATATTATCGGAAAAAATTGGAGATGAGTATGAAAACAATGAAAATTGATGTTGACATCCCGGTTTCAATTTACAAAGAAGACGATACTTTTATTGCCTATTGTCCGGTTTTGGATATTTCAACTTCAGCTTCCTCGGCGGAAAAAGTCCGTGATCGCTTTCATCAAGTCGTCGAGATTTTTTTTGAAGAAACAATCAAAAAAGGAACTCTTGAAGAAAATCTTTTGAACTATGGCTGGAAAAAGAAAAAAACCTGGACGCCGCCGGCAATGATTTCCTGTGAGCCGGAAAAAGTGTCGCTAAGTTTGTCGTAATGCCGCATTTGACGCCGATAAATAAAAAGAAGTTTAATAAATTTCTTTTTGCTGTCGGTTGCAAACTGGAAAGAACAAAAGGTGATCACCGAATTTATTGGCGGGCCGATCTCAAAAGACCGGTAGTGATCACCGAAGACAAAATTGTTCCGGTTTTTATCATCAGAAATAATTTGCGAACTCTCGGAATGTCACCGGATGAATATGTTAAGATTTTGGAAAATATTTAACATGGAGGAATTATGAAAACTTGGCTTAAGATTTTGATTGCGGTGGTTTTGACAATCATCATCGTTGGTGGCGGCACCTACTATTATATGCAGCGCAAACTAACCAACGATAAAAACAATCTCCAAAGCCAAATTGATAGTTTGAATAAACAGATTAAAGATTTGCAAACGACTTCGTCAACTTCGTCAACTTCAACAACAGCAACCACTGACCCAACTGCTGGTTGGAAAACTTACACAAATTCGACTTATGGATTTTCTTTCAAATATCCGGCTGATTTAGCAGCAATCAGTACAAATTCGTACGCCGAAGAAGGAAAACTATCAGATAATTTGTTTAAAATATATTTTCAAGGTGGACATGATCCAAACAATAATACTCCACTTTTATTAGCAACTTATAGCTTGTTCGCTGTTGTTTACGACGGGAATTCAATCAGTAACATTTCTGATTGGTTAGTATCAAAATTTCGAAATACCGGAGAATTATCTAGTTTCAGTCCGACACTTGTTGCAAATAAAATCGCTGGAGAAGCGGCTTATTCGGCTCAAGTAGGGTGTTGCGCTGGGTATGATTATTCGTATTTTTTTCGTCATGGTGGTAAAATATTCCGTATTGGAACAAACTACGAATCCGCAGGAACAAATCATGGTGCTTATCTTGATTCAATCGTCGCCACCTTCCAATTCACAAAATAATTTACTATTTTGGATCCCCGACTGGATCGGGAATGACAGGAGAAAGAACTATGAAAATTGTGTTGACACAAGATGTGAAGGGATATGGCAAAAAAGGTGATGAAAAGGACGCCAAGCCGGGATATGCGCGGAATTTTTTGTTGCCGCGCGGTTTGGCGGTGCCGGCTGAATCGCCGGAGGCAATGAAAATGCTGGCGGCAAAAGAGGAATCGGCAAAAATGGCGGAAGTTGCCGGTGGAAAAATTCATGATCTGCTTGCAAATCATCAAAACCTAAAGATTGAAATCTCGGCGAAATCGAAAGAGGGAAAATTGGCGACAGCGATCAAGCCGGCGGAAATTATTTCAAAAATCGAAAACATTGTCGGACAAAAACCGGAAAATATCAATCCGAATAAACCGTTGCGGAAAGTTGGGGAATACAAAATCACGGCGGATTTTGTCGGCGGAAATCAATTGAAAGTGGTTGTCGAAGTCATAAACAAAGTGTAAAATAGAATTAAGAATTAAGATCTCAGATTTAAGAATGTAATTTAGAATTGAGAATTTTCAAAAGATTCCCTTCCATAATTTTTAATTCTACATTCTGAATTCTTAATTGGTTTCGGAGGGATTTTGGCTGATTTGAGTGTAAAAAAAACTGCTGCAAGTCCTTGGGATGAGGAGTTGCCAGAGGAAGTGGAAAAAAATGCCAAGCCGACTGTTGTCGGTGATCTTGATGGTGGAAAAAATAATGTCGGCACAAATGTCACACCGGCAATAAATAATCAACCGAGCGAAAATGTCGGAGAAGCAAAACCGCTGACAGTTCCGGCGGAGGTGACGGAGGAAGTCGGAGCGAAAGTTCCGGCCGAAGAGATCGTCGATCAAACAGCAGAAATGACGGCTGATGTTCCGGTCGCGGTCCCACCGACGCCAGAGCCAATCAAGCCGACAACTCCATCTTCCGACATCAAAATGCCTCCGACGATTCGCCAAACGGCGAATGTCGGAGTTTCGACCGCTCCGACGATAAATGATCGGAGTC
>JAPLVH010000003.1:10966-33492 GCA_026397205.1 Candidatus Berkelbacteria bacterium
GTCGGGGCAAGCGTCGGAGCAGCGGCACCTGTCGTATCACAAACGCCAGCTCCAGAACCGTCAACTCCAAATTTTGATCATCTTTTTGCGCCGGTGGCAAATCCAACACCAATCGCGCCGGCGTCAGCGAATCCGAATCAAACCGTACCGGCGCCATCAGCACAATCGTCATCTGCAAATCAAGCCGACGAAGAAGTCAAAGTTCTGGGCAAAAAATTTAAAGTTAAAAATCTGATTTTCGGCATTGTCATCGTGATCATTTTATTTTTCACCATCGGCGTTTTTCTGACCGAAGATGGCATAATTTCCATCGGTTTGGAAAAAATTTATGGCGCGGTTAATTTGCAATCACTTTGGGGTGGTTTGCCGGAAAATTCCGAAACCGCGCTGGCAATCTCCGCGAATCAAATGAAATCAGAGAGTAATTTCCAAATATCCGGCACGGCAACAGTTACCGCCAATGCTGGAATCAAATCCAACATTGTTGGGCCGCTGGTTGCTGGAATTGTTTCCTCGATTTCATCGCAATCGAGTCAGGCCAATGTTTCCGAACTTGACGCAACAATTTCCGCCGGTGTTTCCGGGGATGTCACCGGTGCCGATCTCGGCATCAAATCGGCGGCCAACCAAAAAACAAAAATGAATTTGATTTATGCCAAAAACCGGATGTATGTTAAGACGACCGATGACATCTCCTACGACGCAAATTCCGCCAGCGGTTGGGTTTACTGGGATTTGGCGAATCCGCCAGCTGGCGGACCGGCCGGCGATATCTTCTCCGGAAATTACTCCGGTTCAACTTTCTCCGCCAGCGGCTCACGCGTCGGCAACGAAATTGTTGACGGCGTCCACTGCTATCATTATCAGGCAAATATTAATCTCGGCGATCTTCTTGACAGTTTCGGCCTAACTTCCTCGAGTGTCGAAAGCATTGACAGCAATTTTTGGATCGGCGTCAAGGACAAGCGGTTACACCAAATTACTATGAAAATAATTCCCGGCAAGAGTTCAGCGCTGACCAGAATTGATCTGACATTAAATCTAAATAATTTTGGCGCCGGCGGCGGAAATTACATCATTCCGGCGACGGCAACGCCAGCCGGCTCAAATGCCGCAGCGCTTGATGCCACAAGCCGCGATAAATTGCGCAAGAGTGGTTTGACCTCGATTGCCAAAGCTCTCTCCGATTATTTTGCCGCCAACGGAAGTTATCCGGTTTCTTCGGCGTCAACAAAAATTTCCACAAGTCAAGGCCTGCTTTATGAAAATCTAGTTCCGACTTATATTTCCGCCTTGCCTCTTGACCCGCTGCCAAATTCGTATTATTATGGATATATGTCCACAGGAATTAGTTTCACTCTGTCGGCGGCGCTGGAAGTTCAGACCGATGCCGACGGCACAATGACCGGCGGGAAGAATATCTACTTCCTAAAGAGCCAATAAGACAGAATTAAGAATTCAGAATGCAGAATTAAGAATTATGGAAGTTTCCATTTGATAGTTAATTCTCAATTCTCAACTAGATTCTTAACTCTGAGATCTTAATTCTTAATTTTTTTGAAAGGAAATTATGAGCGCACTTTGGATTATTTTGATAATTGTTATCTTGGCGATATTGATCACCGCCGGAATTTTCAATCGGCTGGTGACATTAAAAAATCGCTCAGAGGAGGCCTGGAGTGACATTGATGTTCAGCTGAAACGTCGTCACGATCTTATTCCGAATTTGGTTGAATCGGTTAAAGGTTATGCCAAGCATGAGAAAGAGTTGTTTGAAAAAATCACCGAAGCCAGATCAAATGCCATCAGTTCAAAATCCATGGAAGACAAGGCCAAAGCCGAGAATCAAATCACCGCGGCGCTGAAATCGGTTTTTGCGGTTGCGGAAAATTATCCGACACTCAAAGCCAACGAAAATTTTATCGAACTGCAGAGAGAGATCACCGACACCGAGGATAAAATTCAAGCTGCACGCCGATTTTACAATGGCAATATTCGCGACTTGAACATCGCGATCGAAAGTTTTCCCTCAAACATCATCGCCGGAATGTTCAAATATCAGAAAAAAGAGTTGTTTGAATTAACTGATGCCGGCGAACGGGAAAACATCCAAGTTAAATTTTAGTAGTTTTATATTAATGTAAGCACACGGATTTCGACACAGAATTAACACTGCCGGGAAATTGGTTTGGCAGTGCAAAGTCAGTGTTGTAATGGGAGGAATCATGCCAGAAGAAAAGGGAACCGGCTCGAGCGATCAAAACCAAATGGCGATGATCGCACATTTGTTGGGGATTGTGATTGGATTTATCGGTCCGCTGATTATTATGTTGACAGCAAAGGACAAACCGTTTGCCTTGTCGCAATCAAAAGAGGCCTTGAATTTCCAGATTACCATCACGATCGCTTGGGTTGCCGCTGCGGTTTTGTCGTTTATCGGGATTGGATTTCTACTTTATCCTTTAATCTGGGTTGCCAACTTGATTTTCTGTATTATCGCCGGCATGGCTGCCAACAAGGGCGAGGATTACAAATATCCATTTGCTATCCGCTTGGTTAAATAATTTTGGAGTTTATTTTGACCAGAAATCAGAAATTGATTACGCTTCTTTCGTATTTGCCGATAATTTTTCTCGTGCCGCTTTTTGCTTTCCGCAAAGATCAGTTTATTCAATATCACGCCAAGCAAGGTGTCATAATGTTTATGCTGGCGATATTATTTTCTTTTAGTTTTTGGATTTCCGCCTTGGCTTGGATTTTGTGGCTGGTCTACATCGTCATTTGGGTCACCGGTGTCATCAATGTTCTTACCGGCAAAATCGAGCCGGTACCAGTCGTCGGCAAAATCGCAGAGAGAATCAATTTGTAGGTTTAACAAAAAAATCGCCCCATTTCATTGAGACGATTTTTTTGTTTAAGATTCAGGATTCCAGTTCTTTTCCGTCTGTAAGTTGTACAATTATCTTTGATCTAGATTGTCTCCCGTCGTGTTCATCATCCCAAGTGTGGACAGTTATAGAAATATCTTTTATTTGCTTGACACTCCAATTATCTCCGAGTTCTTTTCTTATCATTTCGCCAATATGTCGATAATAATTATTTTCGTCAACAGAATATCCGCCTTTTATTGTTAATGATATTTTTTCATCCCGTCTCAACTCATTAAGTTTTTTATCGTCATTTTTTTCATTTTGTTTTTCAATGTATTCGTCTCGTTCGCGATTTTCGTTTAATGTTGCCGAATGCAGTTTGTTCATTTTTTCTTTTTCTGCCTCCGTCGCGTGAAATTTCTGATCTTCTTCTCTCGCCTCACTCATTCCTTGTTCCCGTTCAGTCATATGATCTTCGGCCATTTTGGTTTCTTCTTCGCTTGGCTCATAACCTTTCACTTCGCTCATTTTAACCTCCAAATTTAATTACTAAATTATCAATTTATTTTCTTGTAATTGATCGACCAAATTCAATTACTATTTTTAAATATAAAAAGGACAGCCGTTCTAGCTGTCTAGGCAAGTAAGTGGATTGAACCCCATACTTTTCGAACGACTGCCCGTTTATGGGTTCAATCGTTCGGACACAAAAGTGCCTTCCATTATACTTACCTAGACAATTAGATCATACAAAAAGGAAATTCGCTTGTCAAATTTGCGATTTATTTCGAATGTTTTTTGCTTTTTCTCTTGAAAACAGCTAGAATTAATTTAGATTTTCAAATTGGGAGAAAGAAGATAATCAGTTTGTCACAAAATGTGACCAACTGAAAATGGAATTTATTAGCTCGTGACGAAATGATAGAAGTGAACCGGTCACAAAATGTGACAGGTTGAAAATGTAGTTTGCTTGTGAGTTTTAAATTTTAAGTTGTAGTTTTGCGTTTTTCGCTTTTAGTTTTAAGTTACTACCGTGAATCTCTACGATCAAATTGGCCGAAATAAACGAAGAACGGTTTTTTACATCGGTTTGTTTTTGGTGTTTATTATTGGGCTTGGTTGGATTTTTTCCAGCGTCTATAACTCGCCGATAATTTTGGTCATCGCCGTCGTTTTGGCAATAGTCCAAGCTTTTTCTAGCTATTTTTGGGGCGACTCAATTGCTTTGGCGATGGCGCATGCGACGCCGGTCAAGCGAGCGGAAAATCCGGAGCTCCATCGAATCGTCGAAAATTTAGCGATCACCGCCGGTTTGCCAAAGCCGAAAATTTACATTATCCCCGACGCGGCGCCGAACGCTTTTGCCACCGGTCGCGATCCGAAACACGCATCGGTTGCCGTCACTGCCGGACTTTTGGAAATTTTGGACAAAGATGAACTTCAAGGAGTTTTGGCTCATGAACTTTCGCACATTGGAAATCACGATTCGCTTTTGATGGTGGTGATCGTCGTTTTAGTTGGTGTCGTTGCCATCGCCTCAAATTTATTTTTTCGCGTCGGTTTTTTTGGCGGATTCGGCCGTGACAACGACAGCGGCGGCGAAGGCGGGGCAATAATACTGGCGATCGGCATCATTCTGGCAATTTTGGCGCCGCTGGCGGCGACATTAATTCAACTGGCGATTTCCCGAAAACGGGAGTTTATGGCCGATGCCACGGGAGCGCTTCTCACTCGCTATCCCGAGGGCTTGGCAAATGCGCTTCAAAAAATATCAAATTACAAGCTACCGATGAAATATACCAACGACGCAACCGCCCTACTATATATAGAGAACCCCACTAACAAGCGCCGATCGTGGTTTTCCGGACTTTTTGACACCCATCCGCCGGTCGCCGACCGAATCAAAGCCTTAATGGAAATGGGAAAGTAATTTATTTTTTTAAAAACTGTTGAAAATAAATGTTATTTAAATAGTAAACGGCCGTTTACTATTTAAATAACATTAACTAAAAAATTGTTTGATAATTTATTCTTCAAAGAAAAAACCAGCCAATCGGCTGGTAAGAAATAATTTGGTTTTGATCTCGAGAGGTCTGTATTTTTTTTATTCTGGCATCTGGGCATCACCCTCATTAATTTGAATATGTCTGGCACTAATCATGGCTGTTAAAAAACTGATTACTTTTGCATCGTAACCGACCCAAGATCCTCGCATTCCTTTGGGGACGGTTAAAACCAGTTCTCCATTCCGTTGGCGGTAGTTACAATTTTGTTTCCCGAGGGCTTTCTTTAGAAAATCCCATCCTCCACAATAAGATCGATGAACGACCCAAGTTTTTCTACTTCTTCCGCAACTTATTGCGATCAATTCATGTTTGGTGGGATCTGGCGGGTTACCAACTATTTGTTCTTCGCCGTTTTGGTCTCTTTCTTTAAATATCCACGATAAAGTTTCTTTTCCATTTTCCGGCGATTGCAGTTTTAACCGACGAAATCCAGCGGTGTCCATTGTCTGCCTCCTTTATCAATTTCATTCTAGCGGAAATTTGGAAAAATGCAAGAGTTAATAAAAACTTATACTACAATAATCAATGGCCATTGATTATTGTAGTATAAAATATGATTATTTCATTTATTTTATCGGCAAAATTTGACGAATAATTTGACAAAGAATTTTTTGGTTGGTATATTTTAAACATATCCTGCGAAACGAGGTGGCGAACGATGGTTGATTGTCCAGAAAAAGTAGTGGGTGATTTTACAAGAGTAATTGATCCACCTTATGCCAAGGGTTTAGTGGATTTGGCAGAGATTTGTCACGCGGTTCGCCGCTCTTCTTTATTGGATAGGATTACAGGTAGAAAACCGAATAGAGTTTTGATTCACGATTTGAATCCGCCATTGTTTTGGGATTTGTCCGAAGCGTGGGCGTGTATCCAAGATTGTTCGGAAGTAATAGGGCAGGAAAATGTGGTTTTCTACATCACGACTGAATGCGATTCAAGCCATCCTTTTATCAAGATGGAGAGATCCGGATTAATAAGGGTTCGCCAGCCGATTGTTTCCTTAACTTATGGTTTCAGAATTGCTGAAAAAGGATTAAATTCGATTGTTTCAATCATGAAACCAAATCCGAGCAATCCGCAGTTTCCATTAATAATGCGATTGAATGATCTAATGGATGTTGGTGCCGCTCGAAGCCAAATTGAAAATGATTTAGCGCACGGCTATTATGCCTCGACATTTTAGGTCTCAACCGTACAGGCAACTTTGTTGTCTGTTTTCCTTGCCAAGAATTTGCTACACTATTATAGTATAAGCACATAGCCCATCCTTCGTCCGCCCGAGGCGGACTTCGGAGGGCTAAAAATTATAAATAATTTTTAGGAGGAAATCATGCCAGAGGAAACAAGTCAAGCATCGGCGGCACCAGCATCGCCAAACAGTTCGTTGTCGGGGAAGAAAAACAACAGCGCGGTGATTATTATCATCGTGGTTGTCGGAATTTTGGTTTTGGGAACGGCCGGGTATTTTGTTCGTCGCTGGATTGTCCGAAAAGCGGCCGACAAAGTCGCGTCAGGAATTTTAAGTGCGGCAACCGGCGGGAGTGTTAGTGTCGATTCCAACAACAATTCGGCTAGCATTTCCAGCAACGGCTCGTCATCAACAATCGGCGACAACGCCACTTGGCCGTCAACAATGCCGAGTTCGGTGCCAAAGTATTCTGACGGTAAAATTACGATGTCGACGAAAACCGACAACGATTCGGGCAAAAGTTGGTCGGTAATAATTGGCGAGACAAATGTTGACCAATTTAATGCTTATAAAGTTAAGATTTTGGCCATTGGGTGGAGAAGTGTCTCGGAAACAAATTTCGGTGCCCAAATTGATTCGTATGAAAATGATAGCTACGATTTGAGCTTGACTTTTGATCCGTCATCTAATGGCGTTTCAATCGCGGTGACGGCGAAATAAAATTATTTAGTAAAAATATTATGACAACAACACAAATTCCGTCTTGGTTTCCGCCGGTGATAGTTACTTTGTTGATTTGGTCCCTGCCGTGGAAAGCGGTGGCACTTTGGAAAGCGGCGCGCAACAACCACATCGCTTGGTACATCATTCTGACTATCGTTAATACGATCGGAATTTTGGAAATTTTCTACATCTTCGTCTGGAGCAAGCCGGGGGAGAAAAAGTCCGCCGACAAAGAATAAAATTGTCATCGTTTAGCAAAAAATTCCTCCGCTTCCGCGCCAGGAATTTTTTGCTATAATATGGGTATGAATAAAAACGAAGCGAAAAAACGAATAGAGATATTGAAAAAGGAGATCAATAAACATCGCCGACTTTATCATCAAAAAGATCAGCCGCAAATTTCTGATGCCGCTTATGATTCGCTTTTTCACGAGTTGATAAAAATTGAAACAGATTTTCCGGAGTTAGTGACTCCGGATTCGCCGACGCAAAAAGTTGGCGGCGAGCCAGCGAAAAAATTTGCCAAAGTCAAACATGAAACGAAAATGCTTTCGATTAATGATGTTTTTAATTTTGACGAGCTGGAGAAGTGGCAGGAACGGCTGGAGAAAAACGGGGCGAAAACGGCGATTGAAGAGGGTGGATATTTTGTTGAGCTAAAAATGGATGGGCTGGCGGCTTCGCTGATTTATGAAAATGGAATTTTGACTCGCGGCTCGACTCGCGGTGACGGGGAAACGGGCGAAGAGATCACAAATAATCTCAAGACGATAAAATCGATTCCAGAAAGAATTGAGAATGAAGAAATGAGAAATGAGAAAAAACTTCTGTGCAGCCGGGGGATGGATTCGGCACTTTATAAAAAATTTGAAGTTCGGGGCGAGGTTTTTCTGTCGCGGGCTGATTTTGAAAAACTAAATCAGGAGCGAGAAAAATCCGGCTTGCCGAAATATGCCAATCCGCGGAATATCGCCGCCGGTTCAATTCGCCAGCTCGATCCAAAAATTACTGCCGAGCGCGATTTGGATTTTTTCGTTTATTCTGTGCCGACGAAACTTGGACTTCAGTATCACCACGAAGAACATGAGCTTGCCGAGTGTTTCGGATTCAAAGTCAATAAACAAAATCGACATTGCAAAAATCTTGGCGAGGTCGGGGATTTTTTGACTCATTGGGAATCGGCACAAAAAAATTTACCCTACCAAACCGATGGCGTCGTTATCGTTCTTGACGACAAAAAGGCCTTTGATCGGCTCGGTGTTGTAGGCCGTGCGTCTCGGGCGATGATCGCTTATAAATTTGCCGCCGTTGAAGCGACAGCAAAAATTCTTGACATCATTGTCCAGGTTGGTCGGACCGGGAAACTAACGCCGGTGGCAATTCTCGAGCCGACTTTGGTCGCCGGCTCAACCATTTCCCGAGCGACACTTCACAACGCCGACGAAATTGGACGCAAAGAGATTAAAATCGGCGATACGGCAATAATCCGCAAGGCCGGTGATGTGATTCCTGAGGTTGCCTCTGTAATTAAAAAAATGCGCAGTGGTAATGAAAAAAAGTTTCAGATGCCGGCAAAATGTCCAATTTGTGGCGGAAAAATCGAGAAAAAGTCCGGCGAGGTTGATTACTATTGCCAGCGGAAAAATTGCTCGACCCGCCGTCGCCGTCAACTAGAATTTTTTGTTTCGAAAAATGCTTTTGGTATTGACGGACTTGGTCCGAAAATCATCGAACAGCTGATGGAAAACGGTTTGGTTGAGTCGCCGGATGACATATTCCGCTTGAAGGTCGGGGATTTAGAGCCGCTTGAACGATTTGCGGAAAAGTCGGCTGGAAACATTATCGAATCAATTGAAAAAAGCAAAAAAATTCCGCTTGAGCGATTTATGTATGCACTGGGAATTCGCCACATCGGAGCGCAAACGGCGGTTGATATTGCCGCCCAGTTTGGCAAAATTAAAAACATCATCAGCCGCAAAAAAGAGGACTTGGATGCGATTTACGGAATAGGCGAGGCGGTTGGAAAATCGTTTGTGCAGTATTTTAGCGAGGAGAAAAACTTGGCGATGATCAAAAAATTGCAAGAACTGGGCGTTGAAATTTCCGATTATCACTCCCCTGTCCGGTCGCAAAAATTTGCCGGCAAAAGTTTCGTTGTCACCGGAACGCTGGAATCAATGCCACGCGATGATGCCCACAAAAAAATCGTCCAACTCGGCGGCAAAATTTCTTCGTCTGTCACATCCAAAACCGACTTTTTGGTTGTCGGTGATGAGCCGGGCTCAAAACTGGATCGCGCCAGAAAATTCGGCACTAAAATGTTGAGTGAAAAAGAATTTTTAGAACTCTTGAAGTAGTAAAGCCCGAAATGGTATATTTTACTACAATAATCAATGGCCATTGATTATTGTAGTAAAAATTGAGCTCAAATCAGGTGAAATCTGATTATATTTGGCGACTAAAATTATGAATAAAAAAAATCCGCCGGATGAGGCGGAGATTAGGGTAATTTTGTGAGAAAGTGTATTACGTGGCATTTGTGACAAACATAGAAATTGTCCGGTAAGTCCAACCCAGAATTTTTTGGAGTAAATACATGCGGCAATCCATCAACACAAATGTTCCATTCTATTTCGGGAAAGAAATTAGTTGTGGTCGGAGTATTGGTGACCGTTGACATAGAGTCGGTAGGTAACGGTTTTGTCGTTGCAATGAGCGATCAAGGAAAACAATTGTTCCAATGTTTGTGGATCAACTAATGGAAATTGGTAGAATCCAAATTCTGGGTTGTCGGCTCGGGAGACGAATTCGATATCGCCGACATTACAAATCCGAGAACGAGTTTCTACTCCGTTTATTTCCATCACCTGATTTGTTGTTACAAGTGATATTCCATCGCCACTAGCTTCGAAGATTCTTGCGTATTTTAGATTAAAGTCCTGAGTTATTTTTTGCAAGAGCGAAATTTCCAATCTATCTGCGACTGATGGTTTTGTATATGGTCGCCAGCGTTCCATCTTTGTCACTCTCCTCGTGTGTCAGCGATAACCAAAGTATATTCGAAACCGGACAACAGATTTTTGCAAACAACCAGCTCTGCCACCTCCGAGGTGGCGGAGCGACGGTCAATCAAATAAAAAGTCAACAGGATTTCTTGAACTCGAGTGAGATTAGTGCTACGATGGTTTTATATTATGGAAAATATTTCTGACACAACTTGGGTTTCCGGAGTCGCCAGTTTGTCGCGAATAAAGTTGACATCGGCTGAGGAGAAAAAGTTTGCCGGCCAACTTGGTGCGGTACTTTCGAATTTTGAGTTGTTGAATAAAGTTGATACCGAAAATGTTGAGCCGACGGCGAATGTCACCGGTCTTTCAAATATAACCCGCGAAGACAAAGTCACAAATGCCAGCGGCACAAAATCCCGCGACGAACTTTTAGCTGGTGCGCCAGAGGTTGAAAACGGAAGTATAAAGGTGCCAAGCGTTTTTGAAAATTAAGTCACCTGGGTTGCTTAAGTAACTTAAGTTAATGGAAGAACTATTTAAGCTGACAATTTCCGAGGCGGTGGAAAAGTTGAAATCCGGCGAAATAAAATCGTCGGAACTTTTGGAGTCGGTAATTTCACGCGTCGAAAAAGTTGAACCAAGCGTCAAAGCGTTTATCACTAAAACTTTTGACGATGCGCGGGTATTAGCATCAGAATCAGATAAAAGATATGCCGGCGGCAAGCCATTATCAAATCTCGATGGAATTCCACTGGCCCTAAAAGATGTTTTTTGCACCAAAGGCATTAAAACCACGGCGGCCTCAAAAATTCTTGAGGATTTTGTCCCGGCTTATGACGCTACTGTCGTCAAAAAATTGAAAGACGCCGGCGCAATTATCATCGGCAAAGTCAACACCGACGAATTTACCATGGGCTCGTCAACCGAAACCTCGTTTTTCGGGCCGACGCACAATCCCTGGGATACCTCCCGTGTTCCCGGCGGCTCCTCCGGCGGCTCGGCCGCCGCAGTCGCCGCCGACGAATGCCTTTTTTCCCTTGGCACCGCGGTTTAAAAGTCACCTACGGTTTGGTGTCGCGAAACGGCGTTATTTCTTACGCCTCTTCTTTCGACACTATCGGCCCACTGGCAAAATCGGCCGCCGATATTGCCATCATTCTTAATATCATCGCCGGCAATGATCCGCTTGACTCGACATCGGTCGAAAAAGATTTGCCGGATTATACTTTATTTCTTGGCAAAGACATTGCTGGCAAAAAAATCGGCTTGCCGAAAGAATTTTTTGCTGAGGGGCTTGATCCGGAGGTCGAAAAAATTATCAAGCAAGCAGTCGAAAAATTAATATCTCTCGGCGCGCAGGTTGAGGAAATGAGTTTGCCGATGACTGATTATGCGATCGCGACTTATTACATCATCGCCAAAGCCGAAGCGTCGTCGAATCTTGCAAGGTATGACGGGCTTCGCTATGGGCGAAGCCAGCTAAAAACTAATAACGAAAAGCTAAAAGCCAAGGAAGAAATTCGAAATTTGGTAGATCTATATTTCCAAAACCGAACCGAAGCTTTTGGTGATGAAGCGAAACGCTCGATTATGATGGGAACACACACTTTGTCCTCCGGCTATCACGACGCCTACTACAAAAAAGCGGCGCAGGTGCGGACGCTGATCAAAAAAGAATATGAAAATGCTTTTGAGAGTTTTGATATTTTGCTGACACCGGTTTCGCCTTTTCCGGCTTTCAAAATCGGCGAAAAAATTGATGATCCGCTTTCAATGTATTTGGCCGATGCCGACACGGTGCCGATAAATCCGGCCGGTGTTCCGGCGATGTCAATTCCGGCCGGCCTTACCGCATCCGGTTTGCCGGTTGGCATGCAACTCATAGGTCCGCATTTTGGCGAGGGCAAGATTATTGAAGTTGCCGACGCTTTTCAAAGAGCAACCGATTTTCATCTTAAAAAACCAAAAATATAAAGGAGAAAAATGAGCGTAGAAACTGGTATCAGTCCAATATCTGATATCGAAGAAAAAAAAGAGTCAAGTGTAGAAAAGAATTTCGGTAATAAGATATTATTCGAAAAATTGCAGATTGCTCAAGATTCAGGTAATGAAACAGAAGCGACGAAGACCAGAGAAAAAATTATCGAATACAACAAGCCACTCGCTTTTTTCTGGGCTAACAAATTTGGTGCGACAGATAAGTTGGAGTTGGGCGATATTGAAAGTGCGGGGCTGGAAGGTTTAATTTTTGCCGTTGATCATTTTGACCGGACCAGAGGAAATGATTTTGGAGTTTATGCTAGTCCATGCATAGAGGGTCAAATTTTGCGGGTGATCAGCAAATCGTATCCCGGAATGCCGGAGTATTATTTTTGGAGTTTGAAAAAAGTTGACGGAAAGTCAGATTTTAATTCTGAAAATCTTGCCAAAATGTTTTCCGAGAGAGAAGAGATAATAAAAAGAAAATTGGAAAGGAAAAATCGCAACAATCAGGAATATCAGCCGACAGAAGATGAAATCGCGGAGGAGTTTGCGAGAGAAGTTGGTGACCGTTTGAAAATTTACCGATTTGCAACAAGGCAATCAGTATCATTGGATGAAAAACAAAGCACTTATAGCCCAGACGAGCAAGGATTAGTTGAATTTGACCGAGAAGTTGCAGAAAATTATGATGGAAATGATCCGGTTGAAGTTACTCATCGAATAATGTTGGCGGAACAAATCGAAAAAGTTCTGGAAACAATTCCTTGGCGTATGCAATTTATTCTAGCAATGACTTTTGGGGCGACTGATTTAGCTGAGAAAATAATTTTTGCCAATGGCACCAATGAGCAAAAATTTAATTTTGCTAAAGTTGTAGACAATCCCAGAATCAGGAACAGAGAGAATAATGAATATACTCTCTTGGAGGTTGGTAATATTTTTGATTTAACGCCAGAAAGAATTATACAGATCCGAGCAAAGGCGTTAAAAATACTTCGTCATCCGGGCAGGAATAAAAGATTACGCGACTATGTTCTTGACGAACCTAAAAAGAAAAAATAATCCAAAAACCAATGGGTAAAAAACAACGAGAACGAAAAATTAGAAAATTGGAAAAAATTTCCGCCAATCGCGAGGAGATAAAGTTAAAAGCAGAGTTTTTTGATGTCGGGAAATTTTTCCGTTCGGCCAAGTTTTGGATATTTACCGTTTGTGCCTTGGCGCTCATCATCTATCCGATCGCCTACGCAAAATACATTCCCCACGGCCACTACGCCATCCTCGAAACTTCAATGGGCGAAATCAAACTTGAACTTCGACCGGACAAAGCACCGAAAACCGTTGCCAATTTTGTTGATTTGGCAAAGTCGGGATTTTACAAAAATATGATCTGGCACCGGGTGGTCAAGGGCTTCGTGATTCAAACCGGCGATCCGCTAGGCACGGGAAAAGGTGGCGCTGGGCGAAAAATTCCCGATGAAATTTCCGACCTTAATTTCGCCGCCGGCACCGTTGGTATGGCAAACTCCGGCAGTGGTACCGACGACAGCCAATTTTTCATCACCTCCGCCGACGCCCAGCAAGATTTGAACGGCAAATATACCTCGTTTGCGACTGTTGTTTCCGGTATGAATATCGTTTCCGCTATCTCCCAAGTTCCGGTTGACTCAAACGACAAACCAACATCAGCGGTTTATCTCGAAAGCGTGACGATAAAATGACATTTATGTCATCCTGAGTTTAATCGAAGGATCTTGTAATATGCCTAAAAAACAATTTCCGAAAATTTACGCATTTATCGATAGCCAGAATTTGAATCTTGGCACGAGAAACGATCTTTTTCGTGGCAAAAAGAAAATTTATTCCGGCTGGCAATTGGATTTTCAGAAGTTCAGAATTTATTTGAAAGATAAATTTCGGGTTTCAAAAGCATTTATTTTCATCGGCAAAATCAAAGGAAACGAGGAATTGTATAAGCGGCTGAAATCTTTTGAGTACGAGTTGATTTTCAAACCGACGACAAAAGATCACGAAGGAAAACCAAAAGGGAACATTGATGCTGAATTAGTTCTATATTCTGCAGCAATCGAATTTCCAAACTACGACAAAACGGTGGTCGTTTCTGGTGATGGCGATTTTTATTGTTTGTATGAATATCTGGTTGGCAAGAAAAAGTTGTTGCGAATTATCATTCCTAATCGTTTGAGCGAGTCATCTCTTCTTCGAGAATTCCACGATTATAAAACATTTCTTATTAGAGATAAGAATAAAATAATAAAAGAGAGGCGATAGCCTTTCGATTATGCCTCTCTTTGTGAGAGGCGTTGCGATATGACACTTGGTCATATGGTCGTATTCTCTCTCATGATTAATTACATTGTATCAAACTGAAATTATTTGTCAAGAGCAAAAAATAATGGCGAAAAATAATCAACAATCCGCCGAACAAAAAATCGTTGTCGGGATTTTCCGCGGGATTTGGTGGCTAATATCGCTGCCGTTTCGGGGAATCAAAAAAACAAAAAAGTTATCGCTCGAAGACCAGAAATATCTCATAGCCAAAAAAAACGAAATCGGCGAAATGCTAAAATCGGAAAATCAACTTGAACTTCGGCATGCGGTGATGGAAGCCGACAAATTGGTTGATTGGAATTTGCGGGCAAGAAATTATCGTGGTCAAACTTTCGCCGACCGACTTCGATTGGCCAAGCAAAAAATGCCCCGAGAAGTATATAATAGTATATGGGCTGGGCACAAAGTCAGAAACCGCATCGCCCACGAAGACGGCGAAATTTCTGCCGGCGAATTAAAATCGGCAGTTTATAATTTATTGAAAGGAATTTGATGAACGAATCAGGAATGTCGTCGCCGGAAGAGGAAAATCCGGAGGCGATCAAACAAAAGATCAAGGAAACAATAGTTTTAATTGTTAAAGGTTATAATAATTTGCCGAAGATGATCGATATTGGTCAAACTTTGTCGGTAGCAATCGGAAACCAAGAAAAAAGACAACTGGATTTAAGCGATGATATAGTTTGGGCGCGAGATGAAGCCGGAATTTCTGAAAATGATATTCAAAGATTCAGAGATATTATCGGTTGGCCGGGTTGTAGTCCGGAAATTCCGCAATATACTGACGATGACTTAGATTGGCTTCTTGGATATCTAAAGAAAATTGAAATTGTTTATAAACTTTTATTAAATTTGGGATATAAACGAGGGGAGATTAGAGGATCGGGATGAGTGAATTTACTACAAAAATTGGCTTGGAAATTCATGTCCAGCTGAAAACCAAGAGCAAAATGTTTTGTGGCTGCAACAATATTTCCGACGGCGCTGAGCCGAATACTTTGGTTTGTCCGATCTGTTTGGGAATGCCAGGAACTTTGCCGGTGGCAAACCGCCAAGCGATCGAACTTACAATCAAAACCGGAATTGCTCTTGGCTCTGAAATTCCGCCGTTATCAAAATTTGACCGCAAACATTATTTTTATCCTGATTTGCCGAAAGGATTTCAGATCTCGCAATACGATCAGCCACTTTGCCTGGGAGGCAAAGTGGAAGTTCAAAACTCTAAATCCGAAGCTCTAAACAAATCCGAAATTCAAAATCCAAACGGAGAAAAGGAAAACGGAATTCACACAATCCGGCTGAACCGGATTCATTTGGAGGAGGATGCCGGAAAACTGACTCACCCGTCTCGTGAACGAGCCGAGGCAAGCCCGGCCGGAAAAAATTATTCACTGGTGGATTTGAATCGGGCCGGAACACCGCTAATGGAAATTGTCACCGAACCGGATATTGTTTCACCGGCCGAAGCGCGAAAATTTCTTGAAGAATTACAGTTGACTTTGCGCTATCTTGGCGTATCGGACGCCGATATGGAAAAAGGGCAGCTGCGGTGTGACGCAAACATTTCAATAAATCAAAAATCAAAGATTAAAGATCAAAATGACAAATTCAAATTCAAAATGAGCCCAATCACCGAAATCAAAAATCTCAACTCATTCAAATTCGTCGAGCAAGCATTGGCTTTTGAAGAAAAACGGATTGCCGCTGATTTTGAAAATTGGCCACAAAAGTTAACGAAAATCACCCGCGGTTTCGATTCGCAAAAAGGCATTTCTTACGAACAGCGGCGAAAAGAGGAAGCGGCTGACTATCGCTACTTTCCCGAACCCGATGTTCCACCGATCAAGATGACGAAAGATCAGATTGCAAAAATCAAAAATCAAATAGTTGAAATGCCGAAGGCAAAACATCAAAGATATATTGCGGCTGGAATTCGACCCGATGTCGCCGAGAAAATTATTCGTCGGCCGCAAATTACCGAATATTTGGAGTCGGCCGGCGAACTGAAAAAAGAGTTGGCAGTTTTTATTGCCGAAGAGGTCAAGCACTCCGACAAGCTTTTGCCGATTGCCGATGTCTCCGAACTGTTGAATTTTGTTTCTGCCGGCATTATCTCAAAAACCGTTGCCAAGGGGATTTATCATGAGATGGAAACGAGCGGCAAAAAATCAGCCGAAATTATCAAAGAGAAAAATTTGGAACAAGTTTCCGATGCCGGTGAAATCGAGTCAATTATGAATCAGGTGCTAAAAGAAAATCCCGATTTGCTGAAAAGATATCAATCTGGTAAGATAGAGTTAGAGGGGTTTTTTGTTGGCCAAATTATGCGCCAAAGCGGTGGCAAAGCAAATCCTCAGCTTGTAAGAAGAATATTAAAGGAGAAACTTAATGGAAAAATTAATTCATGATTTCTGGCAACCAATAGCAAATTTTTTGCCACGGATTCCGGCACTGATTTTGACTTTTGTCGTCGGCTGGCTGATCATCAAACTTCTTTTAGCGATCTTAGCCCGCGGACTGAAGTATTCGAAAATGCCGAAGGCGTTAATTTCGGTTATCGTCTCACTCTCATCAATTGTCGTTTGGGTGATTTTGTTTGCCGAAATTGCTAGGGAGGCCGGACTCGGCAGTTTGGCGGTGACGATTTCCAGCTCGTTGGCAATTTTGGCTCTGGCGCTGGCGACCGGCGCAAGTGGTGTCACCTCCGATATTTTGGCCGGAATTTTTCTCGCCCGGGACCGAGATTTTTCCCTTGGATACAAAATTAAAGTCGGCGATGTTGAAGGTACAGTTAACCAAGTTGACATTAGGAAGATTCGCCTTGTTGATGAAAAGGGAATTTCCTATATTTTTCCCAACACCAAACTTGACAAAGATGGTTGGCAGTTAATTTCCAGAGAGCCGGACGAAGAGATTGAAAAAAAAGAGATTTGATGTTTGACACTGGAAACTAGAAGCTAGGATTTGATGTTAGAATTTAGAAGCTAGAATCAAACTTCTATTTTCCAACTTCAATATCTAATTTCAAGATTCTAGCGTCTAGCATCAATGATTTTGTCCGAGTCTTTGCGATAAATATTAATCGGAGGAACAGATGCCCAAATTAGAGTATGAAAATTTGTCGAAAGATGAAACCTCTCGGCCGAAATCGAAAAAGAAAAAACACTTTTCCAAGATATTTCTGATTGTTTTTGCGGCGCTGATTTTTGGCGCCGTCGGCGGGATTGGCAGCATTCTTCTTCTGTCCCACAACGGCGGGGCGGTGGCAAAAAAACTTGGGCTAAACTGGGATAATTTTTCCATTCCGCTAACGGAAACAAAAAAGATAAATGTCGTTGAATCAAGCGCCGTCATTGACACGGCAAAATCGGTCTCCCCCTCTGTCGTTTCAATAATTTCCAAATCGCAAGTCCAAAACTTTTTTGGTCAAGTTGTTTCGCAGGAAGGCGCCGGCACCGGCTTCATTATCACTTCAGACGGATTAATTTTGACCAACAAGCATGTCGTCTCTGATGCAATGGCGACTTATACCGTTATCACCGCTGACGGCAAAAATTATGATGCCAAAGTTCAGTCTCTTGATCCCTTAAATGATTTGGCGGTGGTGAAAATCAGCGCTTCCGGACTTCCAGTGGTGGATCTTGGCGACTCCGACCAACTGCAGGTCGGTCAAACGGTAATCGCCGTCGGAAATGCTCTGGGACAATTTCAAAACACAGTGACGGTTGGAGTAATTTCCGCTAAAGAAAGGCAAATACAGGCATCAGATTCCAACGGGTCATCAAGTGAAAGTTTACAAAATCTTCTCCAAACCGATGCGGCGATCAATCCGGGAAACTCCGGTGGACCGCTGGTAAATCTTGACGGTCAGGTTATCGGGATCAACACCGCCGTCGCTTCAAATGCCCAAGGAATTGGTTTCGCAATTCCGATCAACATGGCGAAAAATGCCATTGACTCAATCAAAAAAACCGGCAAAATTGTCCGACCGTATCTCGGCGTCCGTTATCTACAAATCACTCCGGATATTGCCAAGTCGGAAAATTTAAAATATGATTACGGTGCAATTGTTGTCCCGGGAAATGGGCTGGGACAAGTCGCGGTTGCACCGGGAAGTCCGGCCGACAAAGCGGGAGTTGTTGAAAACGACATCATTTTAGAAATCAACGGCGATCGAATTGACTCGACAAATTCGCTGACAGCGCTACTTTCAAAATATAATATTGGCGACACGGTGACGTTGAAAATTTCTCACGCCGGTTCGGAAAAAAGTGTTAAGGTGACGCTGGAAGCGGCAAGTTAAAAGCTCTAAATTCTAAAAAATCCGGTATATGAAAAAATCCGCACTGGAGCGGATCTTTTTCATAATTTTGATTTTGTAGTTTGGTTTGGCCGGCTCGTAGTTAACGAGCCGGCCGGTGTGGCTAGGCGACTCGGATTGTCACTTCTTCCTTCCATCTTTCTCCCTCACTTTCAGCAAGCGTCTCCGCTTGGCGGCGGTGATCCAGACATCCGGCTCAAATGGATGCCGAACCCAGATGCAATCCTTGCGCGGGCAAAGAAAGATCTCGCCGATTGCGACCAGCGGCCGGCTGTGCTTCGGGCAGATGGTCGGACCGCGGATTGCGAGAGCCATCGTCCTCCCTCCTTTCTGTCGAAACTTGCCGATTTGGAGGACATCTAGTTCAAAAATATCAAAGAACAAAAATTATGTCAAGATTTTGATCAGACGATCTTTTCCGGTCAGGTCTTTTGTCAATTCAGTACTGGTAAATTTTCTCCTACTATATAATAGTATATTCTTGGCGTTTCGCGGATCAACTTCAAGCAAAATCAGCCCATTTTTATTGATGTGATTTTTTGCCTGATCCAAAAACTTTTTGATTAGTCCGGCGCCATTATCAGCGGCAAAAATCGCACTTTCCGGCTCAAAATAAATTTCTTTTTTCCATAACTTTTCACTTTTTCTAGCTTCAGCTGACCCTGTGGGAACTTTTCGTTTTTCACTTTCTTTTGGCACATAAGGAAGATTGGCAACGATGATATCAAATTTGTCACTGATATTTTGGAAAAGATCCGACTTTATGAATTTAATTTTATCGTCAACGCTATGAAACCTGGCATTTTTTCTGGCGACTTTCAAAGCGGCGAAGGAAATATCACTGGCGAAAAATCTAAAATAATTCCCAGATTTGTGTAATTCATTCACGATCGGAAGTGGATTACACAAATTTGAAGCCAAAGAAATGATAATATTTCCGCTTCCGGCGCCAAGGTCTAGAATAGTTTGTAGTTTGTAGTTTGTAGTTTGTGGGAAATCCAAAACCGTCTCGACCAAAAGTTCGGTCTCCGGCCGCGGGATTAAAACATTCGCTGTGACAAAAAAATCGAGTCCGAAAAATTCCTTAACGCCCACAATGTAGGCGATCGGTTCGTTCGTCAGCCGTCGCGTAACCATCGCATCAAGCTTTTTCACCATCACATCAGTCATTTCAAACTTCGGATGCGCCAACAAAAACTCCCGCGATTTGCCGCTGGCACTTTCAACCAAAATTTCGGCATCAATTTCCGCCGACTTAATGCCGGCGGTTTTTATTTTAGCGATGATTTGTTTTTTTTCTTCAAAAACGCTTGACATATTTTTTCTGATTTGATATAAATAAATCACATTCCACCAAGGAGGAACGGCAATGACACAAATGAATTCAACTGTTGGCGAGTTGGTTGTGTTTGAAGCTGGATATCATGTGAGACCTTTTTCTGGCGAACGAGGATCTATGTGTGTTACTGATTTTTCTTGGCCATTTGGTATCTGGGAATTTTGCCAAGAAAATGTTGGCAAAAAGGTAGAATTCAGATCTGCTGGAAACAAAGCAATAAGCATAGAGGTTGTTCCGGATGAAACTGAGGATTGTATGCTAAAAAAGTTAAATCAGTTTGCCTAGACCGTCAATTTTGGCGGTCATTTTTTTAAGAAAAAACCTAGACCAAGGTCTAGGAATGTGACCGAATTGCCGGAAGAAACTGGTTGAAATCTGGCGGTTTCGGTCGGGGAATTTCCGGATCCTCATGACCGTCGCCGGTGTGTGATGGACTGATTCTAAAAAATGGTTTTCGGATTCCTGCCGGCTTTCTTGAATTGTTGTTTTCTCTGACTCGATTTCTGTACCAAGAGTCGATCATTTCACGCCTCCTGTTGGATTGGTCTATCTAAAATATATCACAATAATTTTATTCTGTCGAGGACAGTTTTCGTTTTTGGTCTTCGGAAGTGAGAGCGGAAATAATTGGCGAGAGATCGCCGTTCAAAATTTTTGGAATTCCGTGCCAGCTCTGGTTAATCCGGTGGTCGGTAATTCGATCTTGCGGAAAGTTATAAGTTCGAATTTTTTCACTTCGATCGCCGGTGCCGATTTGCGACCTTCTGACATCGGAAGATTCTTTTTGCTTTCGTTCTTCTTCTGCCGCCAAAAGTCGCGAACGCAAAATCGCGATTGCTTTGGCCTTGTTTTTCAATTGCGATTTTTCATCTTGACAGGAAACTGTCATTCCGGTTGGCAAGTGGGTAATTCGAACGGCCGAGTCCGTCGTATTGACGGATTGCCCGCCGGGACCAGAAGAGCGAAAAACATCAATTCTTAAATCCTGCGGTTTAATTTCGATATCATTTTCCTCGGCTTCCGGCAAAACGGCGACGGTGATCGTTGATGTATGAATTCGTCCCGACTTTTCCGTTTCCGGCACGCGCTGAACGCGGTGGACGCCAGACTCGTATTTCATCTTCGAATATACTTTTTCGCCTCGAATTTCAAAGGCGATATATTTTAATCCGCCACCAGATGAATTTTGAGCCGATAAAATTTCCAACCGCCAACCTTGATTTTCGGCAAAGTGCGAATACATGCGAAAAATTTCCGACGCAAAAAGCTCCGATTCATCGCCGCCGGCCGCCGGCCGAATTTCAACAATAACATTTTTTTTATCGTTCGGATCGGCAGAAATCAACAGCATTTCAATCTCCTTTTTCAAATTTTCTCGTTCACTCTCAAGCTCGTGAATTTCCATCTCGGCAATTTCGGAGAGCTCGTCGTCACCGGAAGAAATCAAATCACGATTTTCGGCAATGGTTTTTTCAATCTGCAAAAACCGACGAATTTTTTCAACATCATTTTCCATCTCCGACTTTTGCTTGGAAATTCTGGTCAGTTTTTCCGGATCAGAAAGATTGGCCGGATCAGAAAGTTGTCTTTCCAGCTCGTTGTAATCAGCCAAAATTTTTTCTAATTTTTCATTCATTTTATTCCTTTTGTCATTCCGAACTTGTTCCGGAATCCCAGAAGCTTCTGAGATCCTGAAATAAATTCAGGATGACAGCCGATAATACGCAAAAACCAGATTGATATTATCGCTCTGGTTTTATTATAGCAAAAAAGCTATTTGTCTTTTGTGTCAGATTTTTTTGTTTCTTTGAATTTTTCCGCCGCCTCGACTTTGGCCTTGAAACGATCAATTCGGCCGGCGGTATCAACTAATTTTTCTTTGCCGCTGAAAAACGGATGGCAAGAGTTGCAAATTTCAACGTTGATTTCTTCGACCGTTGAACCAACTTCAAAAGCATTCCCGCAAGAGCAGGTGACTTTGGCTTGATAATATTTTGGGTGAATGTCTTTTTTCATGATACTTTGAATTCATTGATGTTAGACACTAGAATTTTGAAGTTTGATATTGAAGTTGGAAAGTGGAAGTTCGATCAATCATCAAACATCAATCCTCAAATTCCAGTTTCTAGTTTCCATTGTCCAGCATCAAATTTTCATACTATTATATAGTAGCACGGCTTCCTAAAAAAAACAAGCCATTTAATAAAAAAACTCTGCCAATTCGGCAGAGCTAGCTGATTTCGCGGAAATGTTCCGGACAGATATCATAAGCACAATGATATTCGCTTGGAATGACTTCGCATCTTTTGGCAATATATTCTTTGATTATGTCGTCAATCATGATTGTGACGAAATCTTTGGGCTTACCTTGCTGGCGATTATAAGATTCTGGCTTGTCAAAAACTTGAAAATGACCATACCCATCTTTCTTGAAAATCTGTTCGTATTCATAAGGGTTGCCACCAGTCCAAAAAATTAGCGGTAGACCTCGTTCTTCTGAAAGTGCTACGGCAAAATCGACAACTTTTTGACAAACTCGGCTTGTCTCTTTGCGACCGACAATTGCTGTTCCGGCGCAATCAACAAAAACCGCTTGAAGTGTTGTCGTTCCGTCTTCGTTGTTAGTTTCTTCGCAAGGATACCAATATTTTTTTTGGGGGATTTCCTTTATCACC
>JAPLVH010000003.1:33517-61998 GCA_026397205.1 Candidatus Berkelbacteria bacterium
ATTTCTGGTTCCAAAAAATCTTCTGGTGGACATGGTTCTTCGGTTAGTTGCTGAACTAATCTTTCAGCTCCCCTTATCCCGAATATCCTTTTGATCCATGACATCTCCTCACCTCGCAGGGTTATTTGCGACAAGTAGAATATACCAAAAACTAAATAAAAAAACAAGCCATCGGTTGGCGATGGCTTGGGGGAAGCAATCAAGTTTTTGGTTTTGGGAGATATACTTTGTTAACTTCTTTTTGGAAGCCGGCATAAAATATAGAGAGGTCACGGGTTTCTTCGCGATCCGATGGAACAAGAAGTAAATAAGAGTTGTTATCAGGGTTTTTTTGCCAGTATTCCCTTAAAATCGCCGACAATCTTAGAGCGGAATCGCGGATTTCCGGCGAAACTGATAAGATTGATTTTAGTGTTGTTCCATTACTACGATATCGTTGCCAGTATAATCCTTTGGTTAATCCGTAATATTGATCGAATACGTCGTAGTTATTTTCAACTCGCAATCCATCAACAGAAACATAAAACCCTACTCCCTTAAGAAAAACAGCTACAAGTGTGTTGGGGCACGAATTTCGCAGTTTGATTTCTAGTATCGAAAGTTCAGATCGAAATTCGGGGATATGAATATAGGGGGTTATACCTTCCATTATCACACATCGCAGGTTATTTGCGACAAGTAGAATATATCATTGTTGTATTTTTTGCAAGCTTATGTTATAGTTGGAGTAGAAAAGGTCGTCATTCTGAGTGGAACGAAGAATCTCGAGATCCTTCGCGTTGCTCAGGATGACAGCCAAAAAAGTTTTATCAAATTCACACGCTCTTCTCAAATCCTTGCCCCGATAATTGTCGGGATAATGTAGAGCGGCGGTCCCACTACGCTAAAGCTTCGCGGGATAAATCCCACTTAATTTTAGTCGTGTGGAAATAATTAGAAGGAGAAAGTTTTATGGAAATTAAAACACCGACACTGCGGGAGATGCTGGCGGCCGGAGTTCACTTCGGCCACAAACGGGCGCGCTGGAATCCGAAAATGGCGCCGTATATTTTTGCTAGCAAAAACGGCGTTTCAATTATCAACTTGGAAAAAACCAAGGAGCTGTTGGAGTCAGCGATCGCCGCGGTTTGCGAAGAAGTTAAAGCCGGCAAAAATGTTGTTTTTGTCACCTCAAAACGGCAGGCGAGGCAAGTCGTTCGCGATGCGGCTGAAAGTTGTGATATGCCGTTTGTGACGGAAAAGTGGCGCGGTGGAACTTTGACTAATTTTGATATTGTTTCCAAAAGTTTTAAAACCCTAAAAAATTTGGACGAGCAAATTGCTTCGCCGGAATTTTCGAAATTGTCAAAACTCGAACAGAATAAAATTAAGGAAAAAGCGACAAAAATTGACCGAATTTTCGGCGGAATTTCTGAATTAAAAAAGAAGCCAGATATTCTGTTTTTGATCGGCGTCGCCGATGAAGAAAATGCACTCAAGGAAGCGAAAAATCTTGGCGTTAAAACTATTGCGCTTTGTGATTCAAACGCCAATCCACAGGAGATTGATTGGCCGATTCCGGCAAACGATGATGCGACGAAATCAATTAAACTTTTGGTCGAATGCGTGGCAGAAAATATCAAGAACACAAATGGACAGCGAACAAAACTAACGGCTAACAGCGAACTAAATCATTTAGAAAAGTAGGAGGTTTTATGAACATTTCAGCCAAAGAAATTGCTGGACTTCGGGCGAAAACCGGACTTCCGATGATGGAAGTTAAAGTGGCGCTCCAAGAGGCCGGTGGCGACGAAACAAAAGCGATTGAAATTTTGCGCAAAAAGGGTTTGTCAAAATCGGAAAAACGCGCCGACAGAGAGACATCAAACGGTGTTGTTGACAGCTATATTCACGGCGGAAAAATCGGCGTTCTGGTTGAGGTTCTTTGCGAAACCGATTTTGTCGCCCGAACTGCGGACTTCAAAAATTTTGCTCATGAAATTTCTTTGCAGGTCGTGGCGTCAGCACCAAAATATTTGTCACGCGATCAAGTGCCGGAAGAGGAAATTGCCAAAGAAAAGGAATTTTATCTGGCCGAAGCGAAAAATTCCGGCAAACCGGAGGCAATTATCGAAAAAATCGTCGAAGGAAAATTAAACACTTTTCTGGCTGCAATCTGTCTTTTGAATCAACCGTATTTTCGCGATCCAAAAAAAACCGTGGCCGATATTCTTGCAGATGTCGTTGCCAAAACCGGCGAGAAAATTGTTGTCGGTCGCTTTTGCCGCTTTGATTTATCTGATAAAATCTAAATAGCGCGGATTGACGCGGAAAACTAGGAGGTTGAAATGCTAAATGAAATTTTAAAAAAAATCGAGCCGAAAATCGAGTCGGCGATTTTGAATTTCGACTCCGAACTTCGAAATATCCGCACCGGTCGGGCTAATGCTTCATTGGTTGAGGACATCGAAGTAATTTATTACGGCGCAAAAACGGCGCTCAAACAGCTGGCGTCAATCACAATTCCCGAGCCGACTTCCCTTCTAATTTCACCCTGGGACAAACAAGCGCTTGGTGATGTTGAAATTGCGATTCGAAATTCCGAATTGAATTTGTCGGTGGTAAATGATGGCGCCAACATTCGGATCAATTTGCCGCCACTGACCGGTGAACGGCGGGAGGAGTTATCAAAACTGGTCAAGAAAAATGGCGAAGAAGCCAGGATTCAAATCAGAAATATTCGTGGCGAGGCCTGGGAGGAGATACAAAAAGCGGAAAAATCCAAAACAATTTCCGAAGACGAAAAATATCGCGGCGAAAAAGAACTGAATCAAATTGTCGAAAAAAAGAATCAACTTATCGAAGAAAAAGTTCGGCAGAAAATCAGCGAGCTGAATAAAATCTAAAAAGAATTAAGAGTTAAGATCTCAGAATTTAGAATCTAATTGAGAATTGAGAATTGTTTATCAAATAGTAAATTTCCATAATTCTTAATTCTGCATTCTTAATTCTTAATTTTGTCTTGATGATTTTAACGACGATATTATTTATTCTAATCCTTGGTTTGTTCGTTTTTGTTCACGAACTCGGACATTTTTTAGCGGCGAAATCTTGTGGCATCAAAGTTCTGGAGTTTGCCTTCGGTTTTCCGCCGCGAATCTGGTCAAAAAAACGGGGCGAAACCGAATATTCAATAAACGCAATTCCGATTGGCGGTTATGTCAAAATGCTCGGTGAAGCGGACGAAAGCAAAAATCCGCGGTCGTTTTCCCAGAAATCACCACTCATACGCGGTTTTGTTTCCGTTGCCGGTGTGATTATGAATTTACTTTTGGCCTGGCTTATTTTGGCAATCGGCTTTGCCGTCGGTATTTCGCCGATTGTTTCCTCACCCGACTCGATCCCGGGAAAAATTGTTTCGTCGTCGGTTATTGCGACTGAAATCGAAAATGACTCCCCGGCGAAAAAAGCCGGAATTTCCGCTGGCGATGAACTGATTTCTGGCCAAAGCGTCGGCGAGGCGATTGTCAGTTTTTCATCATCAGCTACTTTGGTTAATTTCACCAAAACGCACGCCGGAAAAGATGTCGGAATTTCCTACAATCGAGGCGGTAAAATATCAAATGCGACGGTCTATCTTTCTGCCAACTCCGCCGCGCCACTCGGTGTCGGCGTAATTGAAAATTCGGTCGTTCAAGTCCCCTGGTACCTGACGCCAATCGTTGCATTTCGCGAAGTTGTAAAAATAGTTGAAGTCAATTTATCTTTTATCGGTAAATTTTTCGTTCAACTATTCTCTTCCGGTTCGGTCTCAAAAGATGTCGGCGGGCCGGTGGCAATTTATGTCTACACAGGTTTGGCGGCCAAAGCCGGAGTAATGGTATTTCTCCAATTCGTCGCGATTCTCTCGATCGGTTTGGCGATCATCAACATTATTCCTTTTCCGGCGCTTGACGGCGGCCGACTGTTGTTTATCATTCTAGAAAAAATCTTCCGCCGCAAGGTCTTAACCGAGCGTGTTGAAAATATTTTTCACAATGTCGGCTTCGCTCTGATTTTGCTCTTTGCCGCCGTTGTCACCTACCGCGATGTGGTGAATTTTATCATTAAAAAGTGACAATTATCCGATCGTAAAGTATAATAAAATTATGAAAGCGACAAAATTTTTTCTCAAAACCGAGAAGGAAATTCCGGCCGATGCCGATTCGATCAATGCCAGTTTTTTAATCCGCGCCGGTTACATCCAAAAAACGATGGCCGGAGTTTACAGTTATCTGCCACTCGGACTAAAAATAATTAGAAAAATTGAAGATATAGTTCGACAGGAAATGAACAAAATTGGCGGGCAAGAAATTTTGATGCCAGTTCTAGCCCCAAAAGAAAATTGGCAAAAAACCGGCCGCTTCGAGTCACTCGACATTCTCTATAAATTGCAAACCGCCGACAAAAAAGATCTCGTTCTAAATCCGACTCACGAAGAGGTAATAGTGCCTTTGGTAAAAAGTATGATAACTTCATACAAAAATTTGCCGCTCTATCTTTATCAAATTCAGGATAAATTTCGCAACGAACCGCGGGCAAAATCCGGACTGCTCCGAGGCCGAGAATTTTTAATGAAAGATATGTATTCGTTTCATTTGACACAAGAAGATTTGGACGATTACTACGAAAAAGTTTCCGACGCATATAAAAAAATATTTTCTCGGCTGGGAATCGGCGATAAAACGGTTTTGACCCATGCCGCCGGCGGCAGTTTTTCCAAATATTCACACGAATTTCAAACGATTTCCGAAACCGGAGAGGATACAATATTCCTTTGTGATAAATGTCAGGTCGCGATCAATAAAGAGATTATCGTTGAACAAAATAATTGTCCAAAGTGCGGAAATGAAAAATTAGTTGAAAAGAAAGCGATCGAGGTTGGGAACATTTTCAAACTCGGAACAAAATATTCGGCGCCGTTTGATTTTCGGGTTTCTGATGCTGGCGGAAAATTGGTTGAAATTATTATGGGTTGCTACGGACTCGGGATCACCAGAACTTTTGGCGCAATAACTGAAGTTTTTTTTGATCAGGAAAAATCAAAAATTATCTGGCCGGAAAGTGTTGCTCCCTTTGCTATCGAAATAATTTCTTTGAACAAAAATGAAGAGGCGGAAAAAGTTTATGAGTCATTGCGAGCCCGTTCGATAGACTCAGGGCGTGGCAATCCTGAAGATGAAGTTTTTTACGACGATCGTGACATTTCCGCCGGTGAAAAATTTGCCGATGCCGATTTAATCGGCGCGCCGATTAGAATTATCATTTCGGAAAAATCATTGACTGCTGGCGGTGTAGAAATCAGTCGAAATTCCAAAACCGAAATCGTCGAACTGGCAAAAGTCGCTGACCTTTTGTAATAATTTTCTTTTATTTGTTCTATTTGAGCTCAAAAGTTATTGTATTTAAGCGATCGCTTAAATACAATAACTTTTTTTAATGCAATGCAAATAATGCGGTTGAATTTTTTTGTTCTATTGGATACAATAAGCGCGATTGGGACTTTCGGTCGCATGGAAGTTTTTGACAGAAGCTTTGGAGAAAAATTTTTAAAATAAAAAAAGCGGCGTCATTCCGACACCGCAGAATCGGAAACAAATTCAAATCGATCAGTAAATCCAGTTTCAATCGAGTCGGATTGATTAGTATCTAGCCATGTGAAAAACTCTCCGGTTTCTGAAGTTGGCGAGCAGATCTTCTGGCATCCGTTGTATCGAATTTCTCGACCGGTCGATTTTTCTTTCCAAATCTGTCTGGATTCCGGGATTACCATTTCGTGCCTCCTTGGATGACTAAAAATATTATATTTTTTATCCCTAAAAATGTCAATAGATAAATTAAAATTAAATAATTTGCCAACAGTGCCGGGAGTTTATCAGTTTTTTGACAAGTTCGGTGGGATTTTGTATATCGGAAAAGCGAAAAATTTGCGCAGTCGAGTCAAATCGTATTTTTTGCCGTCGAGCAATTTGGTTGAAAGTCGGTCATTTGCTATTTCGGAAATGGCGAAGCAAGTCGAAAAAACCAAAACCTATCCGACCGATTCGGAAATTGAAGCATTAATTTTGGAAGCCGGGCTAATTAACCGAATAAAACCAAAATACAATTCGATGCAAAAGGACGACAAAAGTTTTTCGCTGATTGCAATTTCCAAAGATGAAATTCCGAGAGTTGAAATTGTTCGCTCCAGGAATGTTAATATCAAAGATAAAAATTTCCAATATTTCGGACCGTTTCCCTCCGGTGATATTTTGAAACGGGCGCTGCGAATTTTGCGCAAGATTTTCCCATTTGCAAATTGCCGGCCGACAAAATTTTCCCGACAAGAAAAAATCGGTAAGGTTTGTTTGTTTGGCGACATTGATTTATGTCTCGGACAATGTCAGCATCAATCAAAAATTAAGGAGTCAATAAAACAGATAAAATATCTTCGAGATTTTTTGGCCGGAAAAAAAGGAAAAGTGATTAAAAATTTAAAAATCGAGATGGAAAAGTTAAGTAGTATGAAAAAGTATGAAGATGCTGCCAAGGTTCGCGATAAGATTTTTGCCCTCGAACACTTGAATCGCTATTCGGTTGGAATCAAGGATTCTTTTGTTGATTTTCAATTGGCGGCAGTTTTTCCGCGAATTGAGGCCTATGATATTTCAAATATTGGTGGCGATTTTGCCGTTGGCGCAATGACTGTAATCGAGGTCGGAAAAATCGCCAAAGATGAATACAAAAAATTCAAAATCAAAACGGTCGAATCGTCAAACGACATCGCAATGATGATTGAAGTAATATCGCGGCGACTAAAAAATTCTTGGCCGCGCCCCAATCTAATTGTCATAGACGGCGGAGTTGGACACCTTAATGCCACAATCAAATTATTCAAGAGTCAAAATATCGAAATTCCGATTTTGTCAATTGCCAAAGGGCCGAAACGCGACAAAGATGAATTCCATTTAGGTTCATCCAATTTGGCAAAAATCTTCCAAAAAAATCCGGAATTGAAAAATCTCGCCATCATCGTCCGCGATGAAGCCCACCGATTTTCGCAGTCATATTACCGAAAACTCCATCGAAAAAAACTAGTGCCAGACAGATAATTCGATCATGATAGACCTCTCATATTCTGCAGAATTAGAGAATGGTGTATAATCAAAATATGAATAAATCACAGATAAGACGTCTCGAAAGAGTTTTTAAGGGTGTGGCAAACCATCGTCGGATTGAGATTTTATTGTATCTTGAAAATAATAAAGATGTGTCGTTAGATTCGATATCCGATTATCTTGGTTGTAACTTTAAAACGATTTCCGAACACACTCGTAAATTAAAAATTGCTGGACTGATAAATAAAATTCCAACAACAAATTATGTCAAACATCGGTTGACACCTTATGGCGAGGAAGTTTTAAATATTATGAGGGATTCTCATATTCTGCAGAATTAGAGAATAGAATTCTGGTCATAAAAAACTCTTTCGGGCGGAGAGAGAGTGTGAGTTTACTGCCAAATTGAAATGTTTCGGATTCGGAGATTTCTGATTGTCGGCCCAATACCGACAATTTCGTAAGAAATGTCGAATAATAGTTTTTTTCTCGGATCACACGGATTAAATCCTCTTTTGGCAAGAACTTCGCAGATGTCTTGACAAAAGGTATCAGAGATCCCAATCGCAGAGGTCGGGTACAATTCGACATCGCCGTCTTCAAAAGTGTCAGAGATGTCAATTAAGTGGTGGTTCTGCAAACGTGTTTTGATTCTCCATGCTTTGTAAGTGTCAAAGAGTAAAACAACATTAGACCTGTCAAGATAAACTTGTTTGGCGGCGACTTTTCTTTTAACGACAACTAGCTGGTTCGGTTTTCGTTTCGCCATTGTTGGTCACATCCTTTCGTTGTCTGTGTCTTAAAGTTATTTTATCAAATATAAAATATATGTCAATCAAAAATTTTTTCAAAAAATGGTGGTTGCAGGTTAAATATGAGCCGAATGATCCCAAATATGGCCGCGGCGAAATTAAAATTGTCGCCATTGGTGGTGGAACCGGACTGTCAAATTTGCTTCGCGGACTTAAAAAATATTCTCGCGATATCACTGCCGTCGTCGCTGTTTCCGATTCCGGCCGATCATCAGGAGTGATCCGGAAAGTTTTTCAGACCCTGCCACCGGGCGACATTCGCAAATGTTTGGCGGCTCTGTCAAATGACGAAAAATTTTTGACCGAGATTTTTGATTATCGTTTTCCAACCGGCTCCGGTTTTTTGTCCGGCCATCCTTTGGGAAATATCTGGCTGGCGGCGCTAACGCAAAAATACGGTTCGTTTGAGAAGGCAATTATTGCCAGCAAACATTTTCTTAACGCCGGCGGTTTCGTTTATCCTTCGACTTTGGACAGTGTCAAAATTGCCGCCGTTTTTGAAAATGGTCGGCGGGTTGTCGGCGAGGAGAAAATTCCCAAAGTTGCCGGCAAAATCAAAAAAGTTTTTTTGACCAATACCGGTGCAAAAGCTTACCGAAAATCAGTCGAAGCGATCGCTACCGCCGATTTAATCATCATCGGTCCGGGTAGTTTGTATACCTCGGTTATCCCGAATTTACTAGTCGAAAATATTCAGCGGGCGATTGCCAACAACCAAAATGCCGTTCGGATTTTTGTTGCTAACTGTTCAAGCGAAAAGGGCGAAACGGAGAATATGTCCGTCGCCGACCACATCGAAGCGATTAAAAAACATTCGCCCCGGCGGATTTTTGATTATATCATCGCCAACAGTCGTATCGTCAAAAAATCGTCGCAGGTGAATATTTTCGGTGAAATTAACAACATAACTTGCCACGAAAGCGAAATTTGCGGCACAAAAGTTGTTAGTCGCGACATCATCAATCGAAAAAATCCGCTTTTCCACGATCCGGAAAAATTGGCAAAAGAAATTATTATACTATATAATAGTGTTAAGGATGCTGAAAAGAGGAATGTCAAATTCCAAATTTCCCCACAGGGTCAGCAAAAGCTAGATAATGTCAAATAAAATCACAATCAAAAATTAAGAAAGGAGAAAAAATGACCGAAGACAAGATGGTCGGGAAGATCACCCACTACTTTCCGAAGGCTGGTGCGGCGGTGATTAAAGTTGAGTCGCCAATAAAAGTTGGCGACAAAGTAAAAATCGTCAGCGTCGCCACTGAATTTGAACAGGAAATTTCCTCGATGCAGATTGACCGCGAACCGATCGTGTCGGCAAAAATTGGTGACGAGGTTGGAATTGGCGTTGAGCAGGAAGCGAAGGAAGGAAGCAAGGTTTATTTGGCCTAGCACAGAAATTTGTGGACGATAAATCACAAATCGCAAGAGGCAAATCACAAACAAATTAGAAATCGCAAATTCAAAAGATTTTGGAATTTGGAAATTTTAATTTGAGATTTGTTTGGAATTTGTTTCTTGTATCCCGTGATTTACCCCTGGAGGGTTTATGCGACGTCCGATTGTTGTCGGAAATTGGAAGATGTACGGGGCGCTGTCTGATGCGCTGGTTTTGGCAACAGCAATCAGAAACGGCGTTGAGAATTTTTCCAATCTGGAAGCGATAATTTGTCCACCGGCAATTTGGCTCCCTGAAGTTGCCGAAGTAATATCAAAGAAAAACGACCACATCTCCCCCGGTGCCCAAAATATTCACTATCTTTCTGAGGGCGAATATACCGGCGAAATTTCGGCGCCGATGGTCAAAGATGTCGCCAATTACGTGATCGTCGGTCACTCAGAGCGGCGAAAATATTTTTCTGAAACGACGGAAATAATTTCCCGAAAAGTCGCCGCTGCCGTTGACGCTGATTTGTCGCCGATAATCTGTGTCGGCGAAGAAAAAGTCGCGGCTGATTCGGCGGAAAAAGTCAGTCGGGATTTGAAAAATTTGTTAGTTGATATTAAAAAAAACGAATACAAAAAAATTATTGTCGCCTATGAGCCGGTTTATGCCGTTGGCGCCGCCGAGCCGGCTAACCCAGAATACTGTGCCAAAGTGATTCAAAAATTGCGCGAAGTTGTTGGATACGAGTCACCGATTTTGTACGGCGGTAGTATCAACCCGGGCAATGTTTTTGAGTTCGTCAAACGGCCGGAAATTGACGGTGTCCTTGTTGGTCGTGCGTCATTAAAAGCCAGCGACTTCATCAAAATCTGCCGAATCGTCAGTGAATACAAAAAGATAATTTAAAAATCAAATATCAAAAATCAAAATGAAAAATAAAATAGTTAAAAAACATAAGCAAATCCCGGCACGGAGTGCCGACCAACATTTTGATCTTTGATCTTTTATTTTTGATTTCTCAGGAGGATCCATGAAAGTGGCAATCAATGGTTTTGGCAGAATCGGTCGGGCGGCGGCGAAAATTATTTTGAACTCTGATGATCTAGAACTTGTCGCGATTAACGATTTAACCGATCCGGAAACTTTACTTTTTTTGTTCCAACACGACTCATGTTATCCGGCGTTTGAGAAAAAAATCGAAATTTCTGACGGAAAAATAAAAATTGGCGATCAATTGGTTCATTTTTTTGCCGAGCGTGAGCCGGAAAAATTGCCCTGGGAAGCGCTGTCGGTTGATGTCGTCATTGAATCAACCGGCGTTTTTTTAACCTCAGAAAGTTGTCAGGCGCACATCAAAGCCGGAGCGAAAAAAGTTGTGATGTCGGCACCGGCGAAAGACGAGGAGACGCCGACCTATCTCATCGGCGTCAACGAAAAAGAGTATCATGGCGAGAAAATTATCTCCAACGCTTCTTGCACGACAAATTGTATCGCGCCGATTATCAAAGTTTTACACGATCGTTTTGGTGTCCAAAAATCATTGATGACAACTGTTCACTCCTACACCGCCGATCAAAATTTAGTTGATGGTCCGCACAAAGATTTGCGCCGGGCGCGGGCGGCGGCGATCAACATCGTCCCGACAACAACCGGCGCGGCGAAAACAGTGACGAGAATTATTAAAGAGTTGGAGAATAAATTTGACGGTTTATCAATTCGAGTTCCGACGCCGGTGGTTTCACTTTCTGATGTCGTCGCTATTATAGATAAACCGACGACTGTCGAAATCTTAAACTCGGAATTTGAAAAAGCCGCCAACGGGAATTTGAAAAATATTTTGGCTGTCAGTGATTTGCCGCTGGTATCATCCGATTTGGTCGGTAATTCGGCATCGGCGATCGTTGATTTGGAATTGACAAATGTTGTCGGTGGAAACCTGGTGAAAATCATCGCTTGGTACGACAACGAATGGGGATATTCAAATCGGCTAGTTGAAATGGCAAGGTTGATAACTCAAAACTAAAAGCGCAAAACTAAAAACTATAACTAAAAATTCAAAAATAAAAACCATGGAAACAGAAGAATTTAGTTCGGAATTAGGGGGGGGGGTATTGAGGAAAATAAGCGGGAAAAATGTTTGAAATTATTAGAAGATGAGAAATCGTGGAGTGACGAAATTCCTGACGAAATTATCCATGAAGGCGAATATAAGGTTCGCAAAAACTGGTGGGCAGCAATCCAGTGGTCGCTAGCTTCAGTTAAACAACAGTTTGATTTAAGTGGGGAAACAAAAGATCGGATTCAGTCGTTCGAACAAAAGTTTTATAATGTTGAATTTATTTCTCGTCCGACGACTCGCGCCGACACCGACGAAGCCAATGAGTTTCTGGATTATTTGATTGAAGAACTGAAAAAGGAAAATTAAGAATTCAGAATTAAGAGTTAAGAATTATGGTAGGGGAATTTTTTGAGAAATTCTCAATTCTCAATTACATTCTGAATTCTGAGATCTTAATTCTTAATTTATTATTGTGGAAATCATTAAGCAACTAAAAGAATCCAACCTAACCGGTCTCGGTGGGGCCGGTTTTCCGACTTGGCAGAAATGGCAGGCAGTTTTAGATGCGCCGGAGAAAAAGCGCTTTGTGATTTGTAATTTATCCGAAGGCGAGCCGGGAGTTTTTAAGGACGAATATATCATAAATCATCACTTGAAAGAGTTGATTTTGGGAATCGAACTGGCGGCCGAAACGATTTCCGCCCCAAAATCATACATTTATTTGAACGATAAATTTAAAAAATACCTGCCGAAAATCAAACGGCTAGCGTCGCCGGCAAAAATCGAAATTTTTATCAACACCGGCCGCTATCTTTGCGGTGAAGAAACAACACTTTTACAAGTCCTGGAGGGGAAAATTCGTTGGCCGCGAATCCGACCGCCGTTTCCGGCCGAGTCCGGACTTTACGGCTATCCGACACTGATCAACAATGCCGAAACTTTGTATCGAGCGCATTTAGTTTCGATTGGAAAATATCAGCCGAAAAGATTTTATTCTGTTTCTGGCGAAAAAATAAAAAAAGAAATCGTTGAGGCAAATGTTGACGCTAAAATCTCGGAAATTATTGGTAAGAAAAATCTTGGCCAGGCGAAATTCGCGCGGATTGGTGGCGTAACAGGCGAATTTTTGCCGAAAGAAAAATTTGATCAGCCGGCTGGAAGCACCGGAGCAATCGAACTATACCCAGATCGCAAAGAAATAATTTCGGCACTGATTGAATCAATCAAATTTTTGAAATCAGAATCATGCGGAAAATGCACACCTTGTCGCGAAGGACTTTATCGTGTTGCCGAAAATTTCAACCGACTGTTCGACAGTGGCAGTTTGTGGGATAGAAAAGATATTGTCAATACCATCAAGGAAATTTCCGACGGCGCCAGAGAGTCGAGTTTTTGCCCTTTGGGAAAATCAATTTGGCGACTGATCGAATCGGCACTGGAGAATTTTTCGGAAGAACTTTTGTCCTAAATGGAAAATTCTAACACTGACTTGATTACACTGACCAGACACTGACATCCCAACACTGACTGCAGCCCACTGGCGACCCGCTGATAAAAAGAATAATTATTCCATCAGCGTCAGTGAAAAGTCAGTGAACAATAAAGTCAATGATATTACGATGAAAAAGTTAAACATCAAAATCAATGGCAAAAATTATTCGGCCGCCGAGGGCGAAAGTGTTTTAAGTGTCGCCGAAAAAAATAATTTGTATATTCCGACACTCTGTCATCATCCGGACTTAAAGGAGAATGCCAGTTGCCGGTTGTGTTTGGTCGAAATCGTTGGACTTCGACAAGCTCAGGCCGGGGGTGAGAAAAATAAAATCGAAACCGCTTGCTCAACGATTGCCCAAGAAGGAATGGAAATCAAACTCGACACGGCAAAAGTAAAAAAAATTCGCAAACTGAATTTGGAACTTCTAATTTCCGATCATTTGGAAAAGTGTGACGAATGCAATCGAAAATATTCTTGCAAATTAAAAAATTTGGCCAAAGAGTTTGGAATCGAGAAAACTCGTTTCGCCGACCGCCGGCACAATCCGGTAATTGACGAAAAAACGCCGGCGCTTTATTGGGATTCGAGCAAATGTGTTGAATGTGGCGATTGTTTATCGACTTGTGAACAGATTACCGGTATGGATAATATCGGAACGAAATATTATGGGAGCTCGATCATCTTTGGGCCCAAAGGTGGCAGAAGTTTCACCGAGACCAACTGTATTTTTTGCGGTCAATGCATTTTACACTGCCCGAGTGGTTCTTTGATGGAAAAATATGAAGTGACTGATGTTGAAAAAAGGTTGGCGAAAAAGCGGTCAGGAGAAGTTTGGATTGCTCAATTTGCGCCATCAACACGCTATTCGATCGGCGAACTTTTTGGCTTGGAACCCGGAGTTAATTTGGAAAAAAAGTTAGTGACGGCGTTGAAAAATTGCGGTTTTGATTATGTTTTTGACACCAATGTCGGCGCTGATATCACAACAATTGAAGAGGCGGCCGAGTTTTTGGAGCGATTTCAAACAAAGAAAAATTTGCCGATGTTTACCGCCTGTTGTCCGGCCTGGGTTCGCTTCGCCGAGCTTTTTCACCACGAACTAATCCCCAATTTAACGACGACGAAATCGCCAAATCATTGCATCGCACCGGCAATCAAAACTTACTTCGCGAAAAAAATCAAAGTTAGTCCAAAAAGTATCAAAATTGTCGCCATCAATCCTTGCACTTCGAAAAAATATGAGCAGACCTTGTTTCAAATGGGCTTGGCGAAATATCCGGAAATTGACTACGTTTTCACCGTTCGCGAGGCGGCGAATCTGCTAAAAAACCGCGGCATTGATTTGCCGAAAATGCCAGAGAGCGAATTCGACTCGCCTTTTGGACAGGCGACCGGTGCCGGTACAATTTACGGCACCAGTGGCGGCGTGATGGAATCGGCACTGCGAACTGTCGCCTCAAAACTTGATGGCAAGGAAATACCACGGCTCGAATTTACTGAAGTTCGCGGCATGACCGGTGTCAAAACCGCGTCGGTGGAAATTGATGGCACAAATGTCGAAGTTGCTGTTGTTTCCGGCATGAAAAACGCCCAAAAACTTTTGCGTGATATGAAATCAGGAGTGAAAAAATTCGATTATATTGAAGTTATGGCTTGCCCCGGCGGTTGTCTTGGCGGCGGCGGTCAGCCGATTCCAACAACATCGGAAATTCGCCAAAAACGAATGGAGGCGTTTTATGCCGACGACAAAACCAAACCGCTTCGCCGAGCGCATTTGAATAAAGATCTCTTAAAAATGTATGAAGGTTTGAACGCCAAACCACTCTCCTCCCGCGCCCAAAAACTTTTCCATCGGTCATTCATAAAACGAAAACCGAAATGATTTGTCATTGCGAGGAGGAACGACGAAGCAATCTTTTGGAAAGATTGCCACGCCTCGAACGAAGTTCGATGGCTCGCAATGACAACGATTCCTTGACTTTATTTTGTAGTTTTGCTACAATTTTTTTGATGTCAATCTGATCGTGGAGGTTGCAAAGATGACCAGCGATTGTCGAGAAGATTTGGAAGCAAAAAAAGAAAAGCGTTTTCTGATCATTATTTCAGTTTTTCAGGTCGTTGTTTTTCTGTTCCTCGTTTTTTATTGGTTATGCTTTCGAAATATCCTGTTGTGGAGCCAAACCACGATGCTCCACTACACTTTAGGATATTGGATGGTTTGCGGATTATTGGCTAACTTTGGTTTTTCAATTAGCTGCTCATACGATTATGCATGGTGCAAACCATATCCTCTAATTGTGGTAATATTTGGACCAATTTCTTTGTTTTACTCTTGCTTTGTTGCCTAACTCACGGTGTCTCGTGAGTTTTTTTGTTGTGAAATATTGCGGTTGCGATCGTGACGGAGTAAAATAAAGTTAATGATGAAAAATATCAGACAATTGAAATCGAAAGAGCTGGAAAACAAAACTGTTTTTTTGCGGGTGGATTGGAATTGTCCGCTGGATAACGGGAAAATTTCCGACAATAATCGAATTAAGGCGACATTGCCGACGATAAAATATCTTTTAGATAATGAAGCCAAAATCGTCATCGGCACCCACTTGGGTCGGCCGGAGGGAAAAGTTGTCAAATCGCTGTCAACAAAAATATTGGCTCTGGAATTATCAAAACTGATTAAAAATAAAATCATCGTCAGTGATTTTGTCACTGAGCCGGAAGTTAAAGATCAGATTGAAGAAATGAAATCAGGCCAGATTCTCGTTCTCGGAAATTTGCGCTGGCACAAAGAAGAGGAAGCGAACAACAAAAGTTTCGCCAAAATTCTCGCCGGTTATACCAATATTTTCGTCAACGACGGTTTCGCTGTTGCCCACCGCGATGACGCCTCAATCGTTGCAATTTGCGAATTTCTCCCATCCTACGCTGGACTTTTGCTCGAACGTGAGGTTGAATCGCTTCGGGTTTTGTTTGACTCGCCGCGTCATCCGTTTGTTTTGGTTTTGGGTGGCGCCAAGGTTAAGGACAAAATCGGCATCATAAAAAAATTTGTTGATGACGCCGACAAAATTTTAATCGGTGGCGCAATGGCGACAACCTTTCGTTTTTTTGACGGCGTAGATGTTTCCGAGTCGCTGTGCGAAAAAAATTTAGGTGATGTTGTTGCCGAGATTAAAAAACTTTCCGGAAAAAAACTGATACTGCCAACAGATGAAATTAAGAAAGATTTATCTGGTGGAAAATTTTCGATTTTGGATATCGGGCCAAAAACCATCGAGTCATACAAAAAAACTATTGCCGGAGCAAAAACGATTTTTTGGAACGGCAACATGGGCAAAAGCGAAGAAGCAGATTTTGCCACCGGGACTTCGGAAGTGGCTTGTGCAATCGCTAAAAATCCTTATGTCAACATCGCTGCCGGTGGCGACACCGCTGGATTTATCAACACAAACAAACTAGCATCTGGTTTCACTTTTATTTCAACCGGCGGCGGTGCGGCGCTGGAATTCTTGGCCGGAGTACATTTGCCAGGGCTTGTGGCACTAGGATACTATCAAATTTAAAATTAAAAGTGTAAAGTTTAAAATAGTGGTCGGCACTCCCTGCCGGGATTTAATTCTTTAAATTTTTTTCATCTATCATTTTTCTTGCGATAGCTGACCCTGTGGGGATTTTTGACATTTGATCTTTAATTTATGTATTATGTTCGCAAAAATGGGAAATTTATCTGAATCGGCGGAAAAAACCGGCACGGCGGTCGGCGCATTCAACATCAATAATTTGGAAGTTTTACAAGCAGTTGTTGCGGCGGCGGAAAAATTAAATCTGTCGGCGATAATTCAAACAACGCCGAAGGCGATTGAGTATTGTGGGCTTTCGGAGATCTACGCGATGGTGATGGCAGCAATAAATCAAGCAAAAGTGCCGCTGGTTTTGCACTTGGACCACGGAAATTCGTTTGAAATCGTTGAAGCTTGTCTGAAAATCGGATACCGTTCGGTAATGTTTGATGGCTCAAAATTGCCGTTTGGAGAAAATGTTTCCGAGACGAAAAAAGTTGTCGAATTGGCAAAAAAATTCGATGCTTTTGTCGAGGGCGAAATTGGTGTTATCGCCAAAGGCGAAGAAGGCGAAAGATCAAATCGCCAGTTTACTGATCCGGAAACGGCAGCGGAGTTCGTCCAACAGACCGGTGTTGATTCGCTGGCAATTTCCATCGGCAACACTCACGGCGCACCGGTGGGCGAAAAAATTGACATCGAGCTGTTGAAAAAAATTAATTCCGCTGTCGAAATCCCCCTAGTGATGCACGGCTCCTCCGGTTTATCTGATGATGACTTGCTGGCGGCGATTGAAAACGGAATTCGAAAAATCAACATTGACACGCGGTTAAAACAGGCGTTTCGATTTGGGATCTCCGAAGAAATTGCCGACAAAAATCTCGACATCCGCGATGTTTTATCCGACGCCAGAGAAGATGTTGAAGTTGTTGTCGAAAAATATCTACAGATTTTTAACCAAGAACGGACGACGAATATCTCTAATAACTAAAGACGAATAAAATCCCGGCACGGAGTGCCGACCAACATTTTGACTTTTGATTTTTGACTTTTGAATTATCTGCCATGTACGATGTTGTCACAATCGGTGATTCGTTTGAAGATATCTTTTTGTTTCCGAAAAGTGCGGAAATAATTCCCGACCGAGTTTTTTCTGGTGGTCGTGGACTTTGTTTTGGCTACGGCGATAAAGTTGATATCGAGAGTATTCGGTATGAAATTGGCGGTTCGGCTCTAAACACGGCGGTAAATTTTCAGAGATTGGGACTTCGATCAGCGGTGATTTCCGAAGTTGGAACTGATGCGTCGGCGGAAAGAATATTGTCATCGCTGGAGGATTTTGGCGTTGAGACATCATACATAAAAAAACGGGCCGATGCCGGCGGAAATTTGTCAGTCATCTTGTCTTACCTCGGCGATCGGACAATTTTAACTCACCACGGGGCTAAAGATTACTCCGGATACTCACCGCCAAAATCAATCAAAACAAATTGGTTTTATCTGGCGCCAATGGGAAAAAAATCAACGGCGACTGAGAATCGAATCATTGAAACTATCGCCAAAACTGCCGCCGGACTTTTTTGGAATCCCGGCAGTTACCAAATCGGAAAAGGCGCGAGAAACTATCGGCATCTTCTGCGATTTTGCAATTTGTTTGTTGTCAATCGAGAGGAGGCCGAGAAATTTGTAGATGTCCCGGGAAAAAATTCGGTCGAGGGAATTTTAAAAATCCTAAACTCTTTTGGGGCAAAAGTTTCTGTTATCACCGATGGTAAAAACGGCGCGACCTGCTATGATGGTAGTATATTCTACAAGATGCCGATTTCCGACGATGAGCGAATTGATGCCACTGGCGCTGGCGACTCTTTTGCTAGCGCGATGGCGGCGAATTTCATCAGAAATTTTGACGGCAAAAAACCGCAAGCGTATATACCAAGCCGAGAAGTTGTCGAGCAGTCGTTAAAATGGGGGATGATTGTTTCCGGATCAGTAGTGTCAAAAATTGGCGCCCAGAGCGGACTTTTAACACAATCGGAGTTGGAAAGTCGGGAAAAGAAATTGATAAAGTTGCAGCCAAAGGATTATTAATGAATAAATCAAAGATCAAATATCAAAAATCAAAATCACAAATTAAAATTTAAAAAGATTTAAAATAAAAACAAAAAATCAGAAATGAGATTTTGTTTTTTATTATTCGTAATTTCGATTTCAGATTTATTTGTAAATTCGTAAGGAAAATATGCGAAAGCATTTGGCAATTTTTATCGGGCCGGCAATCGAAAAAATTCTTGTCGGTGAGAAAGCCGTTGACGGTCGATTTTCGCGATCGCGTGTTTTGCCGTTTTGTGCCGTTGCTAAAAATGACATTATCTATTTAAAAGAATCGGCCGGTGATATTGTCGGCCAAGTCGTCGTTGATAATGTTCTTTATTACGAAAACCTAAATCCAAAATCAATTAAAATTTTGCGCCGCGAATACGGCGAGAGTTTAAAAACCGATGACAAATTTTGGCAGGCAAAATCAAAAAGCCGATTTGCAACTTTGGTATTCCTAAAAAAACCGGAACGCTTTTTAACGCCGATGAAATTTAAAAAAAAGGACCGCCGTCCGTGGCTGGTTATTGACTAAAAAAAAATCGTAAAAAAAAGCTTGAGCCGATTAACTCAAGCGGGTGGTATTGGTTCTGGACGATAGCCGAAAATCCGGGGATCGAGATTTTGTCGATCAGAGCGAATAACTCTGATAAGTCCGAAGCAGTGATATTCTGAATTCGGTTGTCGTCTCGGACAAGAGGTTAATTCGCAATTTACATATGAACAAAGATCTTGGCCACCATCATCTGATGCACCGCATATCGACCAAGAATCAGAATCAAGATTTTGGCAGTCGGGCGGGAGAATTATTTCATCTTTTTGGAAATCGGGTAAACATTTTGGTCGAATTCTTCTGATATTTGGTCGAGATTTGCATCCGTAGAACATCATTCACCTCCGGCGAAATGTCTGTCGTATATTATTGTATATCGTATAAAATTGTATGTCAATGTTGACAATGTCAAAATTAAAATGGTAATATAAAAATATCAATCCAGAAAATAACAATCCCACATTTTTTAACTATCTTTTATGGCAATCGAACGAGAAAAATTGACGGTGACAATCAAAAAAGAACTGTTCAAAAAAATTGATGGAATTGTTGATGGCAAAAAAATTCGCAACCGATCGCATGCCGCCGAGTTTTTAATCGAAGCCGGACTCGGATTAAATAAAATTACCAAGGCGATCATTCTCGTCGGTGGCGAAGGCACGCGGCTTCGACCCTTTACTTTCGAGCTGCCGAAAGCGATGCTGCCGGTTCAGGGCAAGCCGATGGTTCTGCATGTTATCGAGCAATTAAAAATTCATGGCATAAGTGAAATTATTTTGGCCATTGGCTACAAAGGTCACAAAATCCGCGAATATTTTGGCGACGGTCACCAATTCGGACTAAATATAAAATATGTCGTCGAAGACAAGCCGCTTGGCACCGCCGGACCACTGCGGTTGGCGAAAAAATATTTAACCGAGTCGTTTTTCATCGTTTGGGGCGATATTTTATCACATCTCGACCTGACTGATTTAATGTATTTTCACAAAGAGCATGGCGGTTTGGCAACCGTTGCTCTGACGACCGTTTCCGATCCGTCGCGTTACGGTGTGGCGATGATGAACGGAAATAAAATTGTCGGTTTTATCGAAAAACCGAAATTGGAAGAAGCACCATCGAAATTAATCAATTCAGGACTAGCAATAATGGAGCCGGAGATTATTGAAAAATATGTGCCAAAACGTGGCAAAGCGATGGTCGAATATGATATTTATCCCCGTCTTGCGGCTGACGGCAAACTTTTCGGCTATCCGTTTCAGGGCCAATGGTTTGACACCGGCACTCACGAATCCTACGAAAAAGCGATCAAAGAGTGGAAATCGGAGAACTAAAAAAGAACCCGGTGAAATTCTGATTGGCTCCCTCACTATAATACAATATGGTATTGAGGTGAGGGAGCGAACCTCTTCGATTTAAAAAAACCCTCGATGATGTGTTGAGGGTTAATGTTGCGGAAAATGAAAGCGACGAAACTTTCTGTTACAAACCGAGCAATCGCTTCCGTGATCGTGTTCCGGTCGAAGGAAATGACATAAATCTCGGCTTGACTCTTTTTGACTTTCTCTGATTGCCATGTCTCCAAAATTTCGGGCTGCTTGTTCATTCCCTTTTGGGTCGTCAGCTAGTTCACCAGGAGTTGAGCGCATGCCATTTTTCACATTTTATGTTCTTCTAGCCACCTTGATCACTTCCTCTCTGTGTGATTGCTTAAAATATATCAGAAAGTTTTTTGCTTTGCAACCGAGATCGGTTGAATTTTTTTGTCATAATTGATAAGATAAAAATCAGTTCGAATAAATTATCAAAAAGGAAAAAATGAAAATTGAAAAAAAGGATTTGAAGAAAAGTAAATGGCAGTTGAAAATCACATTGACGCCGGAGGAACTGGTGCCGTATTTTAAGAAATCGTATGATAAATTTTCAGTCGGCGTTAAAATTGATGGTTTTCGGCCGGGGCGTGCGCCACGAAAAATGGTCGAAGAGTCACTCGGGCAGGCGCGACTTTTATCCGACGGCATTGATTTGGCGCTCCAGGAGTGCTATATTTCAGCAATTAATCAGGAAAAATTGATTCCGGTCTCGGCGCCGAAGGTTTCGATTTCAACTTATCCAAGCTGGGGACTGTCCCCGGAGGAAATTGGGGTAAATTTGGAGTTCGAAGTTGAAATCGAAGTTATGCCGGAGGTTTCGTTCGGTGATTATTCAAAAATTTCAGTCAAAAGAAAAAAAGTTGATGAGATAAAAAAAGATGATGTCGAGAAAATTCTGACTCATTTGCGGCGCCAGAAAGCGACATTTTCCGAAATTGATCGGTCGGCAAAGGTTGGTGACCGGGCGGAAATTTCTTACGAGGGCTCGGTTGATAATGTCAAAAAAGAGGCAATGACGGCGAAAAATCATCCACTGGTTATCGGCGACGGGACTTTGATTTTTGGTTTTGAGCAGAATTTGGTCGGGATGAAAACCGGCGAAGAAAAAGAGTTTGAGATTAATTTTCCGAAAAATTACCATTCGAAAGAATTTGCCGGCAAAACAGCGAAATTCAAAGTTAAAATTATTGACTTAAAAGAAATCAAATTGCCGGAACTTGATGAGAAATTTGCCGCTGACTTCGGCCATAAAAATCTCACCGACCTAAAATCGGCGATCGAAAAAAGTTTGTGCCAAGAAATCGAAGACAAAAACAAGAGCGAAACCGAAAATGCCGTGATCGAAAAACTTTTGCCACTTTTGAAAGTCGTCGTGCCGGAGGCACTAATTGATCAGGAAGTCGCGCGTCTTATTTCCGACATCGAAGCCGGGGCGAAAAATCGCGGCATTCCGTTTGAAAAATATCTCGAGTCAATCAAAAAAACTTATGCCGAAATACAAGCCGATTTGCGACCGGTGGCTGAAAAAAATATTCGAATTGGCTTTCTTCTTGGCAAAATTATTGAAGCCGAAAAGCTTGATCCGAAAAACAAGGAAGCCGGGCGGAAAGCATTGGATATTTTGGTCAAAAAATTGGCGAAATAAGAAAGAATTAAGAATTCAGAATGCAGAATTAAGAATTATGGAAGGGAATCTATTTTTAAAAATTCTACATTCTCAATTATATTCTAAATTCTGAGATTTAAATTCTTAATTTCTTCGAAAATTGGTTGAGCATAATTTTGGAGAAAAATCGTGAAAACAAATTTGCTTTCGGTCCTAAAGTCAAAAGATTTTTCCAAACTTTGGACGGCGCAACTTCTGTCGCAGGTCGCTTATCATATGCTGATTTTCGCCTCGATTTTGCATATTTACGACCTAACCAAAAGTTTAACAACAATTTCACTCGTGATGATGGCAACGGCGATCCCGTCGGTGATTTTCGGTCCCTTTTCCGGCGCTTTCACCGACAAAATTCGCTACAAAAAAGTTCTGATTGCGACCAACATCCTACGCTTTTTGGTCGTAATTTTGTTGATTCCGGCGGCTCACAATACCTTGGCAATCCTCGAATTAATTTTTCTGATGTCAACAATCACCCAATTTTTCTCGCCGGCCGAACTTTCTTCAATTCCGCTGATTGTCAAAAAAGATAAACTGGTGGCGGCAAATTCAATTTATCTGACAACAATGTACGGCTCGTTAATTCTCGGTTACGGCATCGCCGGACCGCTTCAAGCGATTATCGGTTCTTACGGCGTTTTTCTCGTCATCGCCGGACTTTACGCCGTTTGCTCGATTCTAGTATATTTAATGAGCGAATATGATCAAAAGGAGATCAAACACAATCTGACTTTGCGCAGGTTGGAACAGTCGCTGGTCTCAATCTGGCAATCCACCCGAAGTGGCTTGTCGTATATTCGCCACCGACAAAAAGTATATTCGCCGATGTTCAAGCTAACAGTCGCTTGGGCGATGCTCGGTTCTTTTGTCGTCGTTTTACCCGGCTTTGCCGAAAAAACACTTCATATTTCAACCGAATACGCCGGCATCATTCTGATCGTTCCGGCCGGCGTTGGAATGTTAATTGCGTCGTGGGCACTTAACCGCTGGCAAAGATTTTCCAAAAACACTCTGATTTTTTTTGGTTTCATTGTTGCCGGTCTGGCACTACTGGCGATGTCGCTTTACTCATTTTACAATTTCTTAAATTTTTCTTTGTTAATTGCGACGGCGCTGATGATAATTATGGGTTTTGCCGCTGCCTGCGTTTATGTCCCGGCGCAAACACTTTTGCAAATCAATTCCGATGGGCCGATGCGTGGCCGGGTCTATGGAATTTCGGCGATGTTTCTAAACCTGGCGATGTCGATTCCGGCACTTTTCATCGGTGGCATCGCCGACCTGACTTCTCCGACAATTACACTAATTTTGGTGGCGTTTGTAATCATCTTCTACGGCGCCTCACTCTATTTTGAAGACGACGAACCGGCCGGCATTGAGTTGGAGGTGAGGGTTTAAGGGAAAATATTTTTTAGTCGTAAGGGGAAAATGTCCGAAGAAATTTTAAACAAAATCGCAATTTTCCAGAAAAAAGAAATCCGCCGAATCATTTATAAAAATGAATGGTGGTTTTCTGTGGTTGATGTTTGTGAAGCTTTGACTGATAGCCCTGACGCTGGTGCTTATTGGCGAAAATTGAAACAGCGGCTTATCTTAGAAGGAAGTGAAGTCGTGACATTTTGTCACGGGTTGAAATTGCCGGCACTAGATGGAAAAATACGCGAAACTGACTGTGCAACTGCCGAAGGTTTGTTTCGAATTATCCAATCAATTCCGTCACCCAAAGCCGAACCGTTCAAACGTTGGTTGGCAAAAGTTGGTTATGAGAGAGTCCGAGAAATTGAAGATCCGGAGTTGGGAATGAAACGAACAAGGGCACTTTATCGAGCAAAAGGTTATTCGGATGACTGGATTGAAAACCGAATGCGCGGAATTGTAATTCGCGACGAGTTGACTGACGAATGGCAAAAACGTGGCGCCGATCATCAAAAGGATTATGAAATTCTGACAGCCGAAATTTCCAAAGCAACTTTTGGGGTAATTCCAAGTCAATATAAAAAGTTAAAAGGTTTGAAACGAGAAAATCTTCGCGATCACATGGACGATTTTGAACTAATTTTTACCATGCTTGGCGAACGATCGACGACAGAAATTCACCGGCAGGAAAAATCAGTGGGCGTGCCGAAATTAAAATCTGACGCAAACCGTGGCGGAAAAATTGCTGGTGGTGCCAGAACAGAGCTTGAAAAAGAAATTGGTCGGTCGATCATTTCCAATAAAAACTTTCTGCCAAAAAAGAAAAAGGAAATAAAATAATCCCGAGTTGGTTTCGGTTGAGAAAGAATAAATTTTCCACAAAAAAAGCGACCGGTTGGGTCGCTGTTATGTTAGGGTAAAACTGGCAGAGTCGGAGGATGACTCGGCAAACACTATCCGGCAAGATCTCACTCTCAGTCGATTTACCCCACCCAAATTATGCTGCCATCTCCATGGCATCGCCTGATTTGAGTGGCTGTGTCTCCTTGATCGACTCCTCGAGTATGACGAGATCTTTGTGCGATCGTTTCTTGGGTTTTACGGAACCGACACAGGTATGGTTCCGTAGCCGTCGATCCGATGCCGAGTTTTCGCATCTGCCAGTAATAAGATTATATCAGATGGATTTTTTTTGTCAATACTTTTTTTAGTAATCTCTCATTGAAATTTCAGGGAAAGTTTGCTAAAATCTAAACAACAATCAGATTGCCCACAGGGTCACCTTCGGAAGACCACGGACTTTGTCCTCGCAATGACAAAAGTAAATTAGGAGAAATTATGACATATTTAGTACCAACAGTAATTGAGAAATCACAATTCGGCCCAACTTCGCTAAAGCTTCGCGGGGCGAGCAATTATCAACGAAAGGATTATTAAAATGTCTTACCTTGTGCCGACAGTAATTGAAAAATCACAATTCGGGGAGCGGGCATACGATATTTATTCGCGGCTACTCAAAGATCGAATCATCTTTTTGGGTGGGTCAATTGACGATGCCGTCGCCAATACCGTCATCGCCCAACTACTTTTCCTTGAATCGGAGGACGAAAAGAAAGATATCAAAATGTATATCAACTCACCCGGCGGTGAGGTTTATTCCGGCATGGCGATTTACGACACGATGCAACATATTAAGCCAAAGGTCTCAACAATTTGCGTCGGCTTCTCGGCTTCGATGGCGGCTTTTTTGCTCGCCGGCGGCGAGAAAGGCTTGCGGTTTTCTTTGCCGAACTCAAGAATTTTAATTCATCAACCTTCCGGTGGATCCAAAGGGCAGGCCTCTGATATCAAAATTCAAGCAGAAGAGATTTTGAAAATTCGCGAAGAGATGAATAAAATTTTGGCAAAAAATACCGGCCAGGAATTGAAAAATATTGAACGCGACACCGACCGCGACTACTACATGCGCGCCGAAGAAGCGAGAAAATACGGTATCATTGACAAAGTGATTTCGAAGAAATAGAACTCGGCCTTTATAATCCAGAATTTTTTACAAGATATTAAACACGTGTTTAATATCTTGTTTTTTTTGAGAGTATATTTTTAATTGGTAATCTGCTAGAATTGAAAATAAAGAGAGGGAAATTTGAAGCAAAGATTGGATTCAAAAATACTTAGTCAAAAACGGGTCGCTGTCTACGAGAGAAGCCGGAGGGGTTTCACGCTTGTCGAACTGTTGATTGTGATTTCGATCATCGGGATTTTGACGACTATCATCACTGTCTCGGTTAGCAATTCTCGAGCGCGAGCGCGCGATGCCCAAAGATCGAGCGATTTACAGGCGCTAAATTCGGCGATCGTGATGTATTATCAGGCCAACGGACATTACCCAAGTTTGCCGGCCGGTTGCGGAACGCAGACAACTTTTTCCGACGGCCAAACCGGTTGGATAAATTCATCGGCGTCAAATAATTTGACGGCGTTTGTTTCGGCTGATTGTTTAACATCTGATTTTATCGCAAACATCGCGTCAAACTACATCGACAAATTACCAACTGATCCGGTCGCTGGTCAGAATGATCGTGGCTACATTTATTCTCACTATGTTTGTTCCGGCGATAATCCCACCGGTGTTCCTAATGATCCAACAAAAAATGATCCGTCAAGTTGTGGAAATCGTGCCGGTCTTGAGTGCTACAAAATTGCTGCTTATAATCCGGAAAATCCGACAGGCATGACATATCAAAATATTTGGGATCCAAAACGCGACGGAGGTAATAACGATTCGATCGTCGACGGCACTGGAATTTGGGCTTGGGCGATTTGGTCACAGGGATGCGCGGCATTATAAGTTGTAAGCTGATAAGCTAGTAAGCCGTAAGCAGGACGGAATAAAAAACACCCGGAGCTATCCGGGTGGTTGTGCTGATGTCGATTCGATTTCTTCTTCATAAATCCAATCTCTAACTTGTAATATCAGATCAGGAACTCCGGCAAATCCAGTCGATTCATCCATTTCTTTACCACAAACGTTGGTGAAATAATCGGATAGCATCTCCCACTTTTCCGGTTTGTTTCTGATGTCTGTACGCAATGCTTCTAGTGTTGTTCCTGCAGATGGTTCTTGACCGCGTCTTAAAGTGTATAACATTATTTCTGCAGCAACTAGGTGTGTGGTTTCTTTATCAATCTTTTCATCTTGCCAGACCAAGAACGGGAGTCGAACAAAATTTAGAATGGCGCTGTTATTATCATATGCATCATTTTCCATCTCTCGATACAAATGATTTTCCGGCGAGTATGCGCCCATCGCTCGTAATCTCTGCCAAAGCTCGAGACAGGCGACCGGACCTTCAGTTTCAAGATTTTCGCGAATCATTCGAAATGCCAAATCATAATCACCGGCGGCAATCATGGTGGCTATTCTCTCTGGCGGGATCATCGCGATCCTCCTCGCATGGGTTTGTGTAGCATATACTTTATATCAAACTATTTTTTAAAAGTCAATAAAAATGACTGATCCACGAACAAAAAAATTAGCAAAATTGGTTGTTGAATATTCATTGAAAGTAAAACACGACGAAAATGTTGTCATTTCCGGTTCGAACGAAGCCGAGGAATTTATCGCCGAGCTTTACAAAGCGGTGATTTTGGCCGGCGGTCATCCGATTTTGCGCATTTCACTTCCGGGATTATCATCATTCTATTACAAACACGCCAAAAAACATCAGCTAGAAAAATTTCCCGATGCTTTCGATTATATGGTCAAAAATGCCCAAAAGTATATCGGAATTGACACTGAGTCGAACACTCGCGAACTTTCAAATGCCGATCCGAAAAAGCTGTCGCGGCGGCAGATCATCACGCGGCCGATTTCCGATTACATCGTCAACGAAAAAGCAAAAATCCGTCGAGTGACAGTCGGTTTTCCCTGTTTGGCACTGGCGCAGGAAGCAGAGATGTCGCTCTCGGATTACGAAGATTTTGTCTTCGGTGCTTGTCTACAGGATTGGAAAAAGCTTGGCAAAGAGATTGATAAAATTTTGGCAAAATTCCGCGCTGGTCGTGAAGTTCATCTTCTTGGCAAAAATGTTGATTTAAAATTCCAAATCAACGGCAAATTGGCGGCGGCAGATTATGGCGAGGAAAATATGCCCGGCGGCGAGGTTTTTATGGCGCCGGTTCGCGAAAGTGCCGTCGGTTGGATCAAATTCGATTATCCGGCGATCGAATTGGGCAAAGAAGTTGCCGACATTTTTCTTCAGTTTGAAAAAGGCAAAGTTGTCAAATCGTCGGCATCAAAAAATCAGAATTTCCTCCGCCAAATGCTTGCGACCGACGAAAATTCAGTTTACATTGGCGAATTCGGAATCGGCCTAAATCCGAAAATTAAAAAGTTCAGCAGAAATTTATTGTTCGACGAAAAAATCGGCGGGACTATTCACCTTGCACTCGGAATGGCTTACAAAGAAAATGGTGGCGGCAACGACTCGGCGATTCATTGGGACATCGTCAAAAACATGCGCCAAGGCAAAATCATCCTCGACGGGAAAGTCGTTCAGGAAAACGGAAGATTTGAAATCCAGAATTAAGAATGTAGAATTAAGAATTAAGAATGGAAATTTTGGTAAGACCCATCCTTCGCCCCGATGGTCATCGGGACTACGGAGGGTTGCCCGCAAAAGGCGGATAAAAAAATCGCGACCGGATGAGGTCGCGGAAGAGAAGTTTAAAGAGTGAAAAGCGGCTCCATGCCAATGGGAGAGATTATTTCCTCATTGCTGGAACCAATGATATTGGATTTTGAGTTCTGACTGGTATCAATTTCGGTCATTCCTGGCTGGAACATTACACATTGTAGCCAGATTTTTCTTTCCGGGACAAACACATCGTTGTTTGGCAACTCGGTTACTGGTTCTCGGCTGGTTTGTGTGGCAGGCATTTCTGATTCCTCCCG
>JAPLVH010000005.1:0-1228 GCA_026397205.1 Candidatus Berkelbacteria bacterium
GGGAGGAATCAGAAAAGAAAAACTACCATTATTTTTAGCTGAATATGTTTGGCGTTACAATTACAGAAAATTATCAATTCAGGAGCGAGAAAAAAGGGTGTATGATTTAATTACAGGTGTCTCCTATTGAACTTTACCCTACTATATATAGTAAGTGTTTTTCACAAATTTGTTATGCCAAAAAACGGAAACCATAAAATCCTTTTCTGGTATTGACAAATTTTTGTTTTTTGTGCTATAATAACGATGACAGTTTAACTGTCCATTCTGGTTTTAGGAGGGCATGCGATGAGAAACATTGCCAGCCCAAGTCTGAAGCAGTTTCTCGATCGGACGACGCAATGTATGACGCGGTTGATCGATGACGGTCTGACATATGATGATCTCAAACTCGTGATTGATGAACCGGAATTCGGTCCGGCCCTGGTCGAGTTCTGGCACAACTGGGAGTCCGCCTCCAAGCCATCGATCCTATCGATCCTCGAGTTCGCCAGCGAGTTCAACTGCGTCACTGTCGAGTCGTTCAACCCAGCCGAGATGTTGGTTGTCGGTAAGGCCGGCATCGTCTGGAGATCGCAAGAAGCCATAGAGTTTATCGAGAAGCACTTGCCGGTTGAAACGGAAGTCAAGCCGGCAACGGTATGTGGCTACGATCTGGTCGGGTCGGCGATGCTCCAACAGATCGCCGACGAGATCACCGAGGAGAGGATGCTGGTTGCTAGCCAGCTCTGGCAAGCCCTCAACAACCAGAGCCAAAAACAGGACGGCGTCCTCCGAACCGACTGGTGGAACATCATCCCGGTTGCCGGTACCAAGCGGGCGTTCTACTGCCGCTGGGATTCTGCGCTCGGTGGCCGGTGTCTCTACGCCGGCCCGTTCTCGCGTCCGTACCTCCGGAGCCCCGTGCGCCGCGTCCTCGCCCTGCCGATTCCGCGACCCTTTGACCCTCTGTCCCTTTGACCCTCGGCTGTTTTGCGCCGAGGGCCTTTCTTTTTTACAAAAAAAATCTTTGAAAAAGTTTTTGTGCTATAATTTAGATAATGGTAAATTAGATTGCCACTCCGCCCAAGGCGGATCGCAATGACTATTAGAATTTGATTTGATTCTTTTTTCGCAACATTGTAAAATAAAAGTAGATAGTTGACTGGCCCATCCTTCGTCCGCCCAGGGCGGACTACGGAGGGCAAAAATTCTACAAATTTTTGTGAGGGAAAATGGACGAAGAAAA
>JAPLVH010000005.1:1272-25232 GCA_026397205.1 Candidatus Berkelbacteria bacterium
TTGATTTGGCGATTAAAAAAGGCGCCTCTGATGTTCATATCAATGTCGGCGCCCATCCGCTTCTGCGAATTGACGGCCGGCTTTTGCCGGTGACTTCCGAGCCGCCGCTGACTTTGGAAAAAGTCAAAGAATTAATAAAGGAAATTTCGACGCCCGAGGCGGAGAAAAAGCTGGAATCAAGGCAGGAGGTTGATTTCTCTTTTGAGTACGATCACACCCGTTTTCGAACTAATATTTATTTACAAAAGGAGTTGCCGGCGGCGTCACTAAGATTGATAAATTCTGACATAAAATCCTACACCGAGCTTGGACTTCCGCCGATTATCGAACACTTTACCGCCCAATCGCAGGGGTTGGTAATCATCACCGGCCCGACCGGTCACGGTAAGTCAACCACTCTGGCCTCGATGATTCAACGAATTAATCTGGAGCGGCGCGAACATATAATCACAATTGAAGATCCGATTGAATATCTTTTCAAAAACGAAAAAAGTTTGATTTCCCAACGCGAAGTTGGCACTGATACTTTGTCGTTTGCCAACGCTCTGCGTGGCGCTTTGCGTGAGGATCCGAATGTCGTTCTGATCGGCGAAATGCGCGACTTGGAGACAATCGAATCGGCGCTGGTGATGGCCGAGACCGGACACCTAGTTCTGACTACGCTTCATACCAATTCAGCGGCCCAAACTGTTGATCGAATTGTCAGCGTTTTCCCGGCATTCCAGCAACAGCAAATTCGCTCGCAGTTGGCGTCAGTTTTAATCGGCGTAATGTCGCAACGGTTGATTCCGAAAATTGCCAGCGGTCGTGTTGTCGCCTCCGAGGTGATGATCGCCAACGCCGCAATCCGAACCTTAATCCGGGAAAATAAAATCCACCAAATTCCAAATGTCATTCAGACATCAGCATCCGAAGGAATGATTCTACTCGACAAGGTTTTGGCCGAGCTAATTTCTCGCGGCGAGATTTCCCTCGAAGACGCACTGGCTTGGTCGGTGTCACCAAAATCGCTGAAGATGATGGTCTATTAAAAAATCAAAACTTAAAACGCAAAACTAAAAACTATAATTAAAAATTCAAAACTAGAAATAAATCCAGACACGGAGTGGCTACCATAGTTTTGCGCTTTGCGCTTTGCGCTTTTAGCTTTAAGTTAAAATGACAAGATTCAAGTATAAAGCAAAAAACGACAGAGGTGATTTGGTTGCCGGCATTGTCAAAGCCGAGAATGTTTTGGCCGCCGAGCGAATTTTGCGTGATAACAGATTGATTGCCGAGGACATTACGCCGGAGGGCGGCCGGGCATTCTCCCTTTTTGGTCTCCGCCGTCGGGTCTCGCTTCACGATCGGGCGGTCTTTGTCGGCCAACTTTCAACTATGATTTCCGCCGGCCTGCCGCTGACGAAAGCGATCAGCGTCATCGCCGCTGAAAGCGGAAACAATTTTTTAAAAAGTATATTCTATAACATCAACCGCGATCTCGAAGAGGGCGAAAATTTCTCCGACTCACTGGCGAAATATCCCGAGGTTTTTGATCAACTTTTTGTTAATGTCATCCGCTCCGGTGAAACAACCGGAAATCTGGAGTTGGTTCTCGATCGGCTGGCGACGAAAATTGAAAACGACAACCGGACCAACTCGAAAATTATCTCGGCCCTGATTTATCCGGCCTTCATTGTCTGTGCGATGATTGTTGTTTCTTGGATTATGATGGTCAAAATTGTGCCGCAAATTGAGCAGGTTTTTTCTGAATCAAACGCCTCTTTACCATGGGCGACGGCGGCCTTGATTGTCATTTCTCATTTTCTCGCCAACTTTTGGTGGCTGGTCATCATCTTAATATTGCTTCTAATTGTTTTTTTGCGCTATTATTTATTAACCGAGTCGGGTCGAAATTTTTACGCCCAAATTCAATTGCGTTTTCCCGGTTTTCGTAAAGTTTCATCCGATATTTATATGGCACGCTTTTGCCGAACGATCGAAATGCTTTTTGAATCTGGTGTGCCGTTGATTGAAGCGATAAACACAACCGGAAATGCGATGTCGAATTCATATTACAAAAAATCTTTAGCAAAAATTTCTCGCGAAGTGCAAAAAGGCGTGGCGTTTTCAGGCGAAATTTCCAAGGACTCACTTTTCCCGCCACTTGTTGGGCAGATGTTGGCGGTTGGCGAGCAAACCGGAAAATCGTCGGAGGTGATGGACAAATTGGCAAGATATTATGAAGACGAGGCCGATGCGGCACTCAAGGGTGTCTACTCCTTAATCGAGCCGTCGGCAATCGTTATTGTCGGCATCGGCGTCGGGATTTTGGTTTTCGCCGTTCTAGTTCCGATTTACCAAATTGCCCAGTTGCAATAATCGAAACCATTGATGTTTCGATTATCCTAAAATAGATGACCGCAACAAAATTAAAATTGAAAGAATTTTTTTATTCCCTTAATTGACACAATTGTTGTTTTAGTGATTTTAATTTTTGGGACCAAATTAACGAAAAAATTATATAAATATTATGTGATCGTTGGATTGTTAGTAATCGCATTAATAATCTTGTGCGGAGTATTTATGAGTAATTTAAATCGCAAAAATAGAAATAAGAATAATGTTTCGAAGGAGCCACCTATGGTCGAAGAAACTACCACTTCACCAAACTACGCCAAAGGAACTACTAAGGAGGCACAATATTTGAAGCCGGTAGTTTTTGATGATGTTGAATTTATAAACTTTCCGGATTTTAAAATATCCTACGCTGGAACAAGGCGAGCGAGTGCTGACGGCGAAGATGGGCCTGTATATACCTGGCTCGACTTCGGTATAAGCGGCAAAGATTCGGACTCTAGTATTTCAGCAACGCCACAAAAAATTTCATGGACGGATGGCGGAATTATCAGTCCGGCGATTTTCCAGTTCGAAGGAAAAGTATACAAATTAAATCTAAGATTAGTTGAAGAGGGTTGGATCCCAGACACCAACGGTGGCGCAAACAACATACATATTCCAGCATCTCCTCTGGAAAGTAACGAGTTGTTTATCGTGCCCCCTTAAATGTCCGGAACTTAATTGAAAGCGGAGATGAAAAGCAAACTGATGACGATCAAAAAACCTGCTAAAAGCATTGAGAAACTGTTTAATAACTACATCTGATAACTGCAAGCGGCCAATTTTGGCTGCAAAATAAAACTTTTTCGTCAAGGTAATATTGATTACCTTTCCTCTAAACTTTTATTGCTATATTCTTAATAGCCAATATCGTCTATAAAAAATACTTTAGCAAAGAACCGCAATCAACCATTCGAGGGAATAATTTTTCAGATGTACAACTAAGTGATGAGATAGCGCTATCGATAGCCAGACAAGCAGCGATTGACAGTGTAAATGTGTATGGTAATGAGGCATCGCTGACATATGATCCAAAAATTAGTGATAAATATATGGTGGATGGCTCACTGGTAATTCTACTTGATAGCCTTCCCGGCGGTCTTGGCCAAGCGGCGGTTAAAATGGACCCAGCCACCGGCAAGGTGCTAGATGTTAGGGCAGGTGATGTTGCTGTGCCCGGCTTTTAATTGATCAATTTTCAATAACATATTTATCGAGGAGGCAATATGCCCATAGTTACAAATAATAAAGCCATAATTAATATGGTTCAGCCGCTTTTGTCAAATCAAATCATCGAAGCAGTGGCGTTGATTTCGACCGAGCCGACGGCTGGTGGAATCGCCAAAGAGGCGGTTAACTCAGGAATTGTCGGCGGGCTATTATCATCAGTCGGCCTCGGGCGAGCTACCGAAGCGGCAACCGACGCCGTCAATAACACCGAGGGTAGCGCTGTGCCCCATCAGTATTATTTAATCGTCACAAATTCGGAAATTGTTTTTGCCACTGCTAGTGTTATCGAGCCGGCGGAAATTACCAATCATTTGTCTTATGCCGATATCGTCTCCGTCGAACCGGGTACATCGCAACTGGTTTTCACTCTAAAAACCGGTAAAACATTTAAATATCTTGGCGGTGGTGATACAATAGATGAAGTAGCCCAAACGATACAAAGACATTTAGTTGTTTGATATAATCAAATTAAATTTTTATTAACCGGGAGAAATTATGAAATTTTGGCAAAAGTTGACAAAGAGAAGAAAAGTGACGGCGACAATTTCAATCGTTGTAATTTTGGCCGGGCTCGGGGTTGGCGGCTATTCGATTTACAAAAATTCAATCAACGCCAGTTCTGTGACGACGATGCCCTCGATGCCCTCTTCGATCGTCGAGGTTAAGGGAGAGGTGAGTAGGTACGAATTTGGCATAAAAAATTATTGGGGGAGCCAGGGGGGGGGGACTGTCACAGCCACTGGTAGTTCAGGTAATAATTTGGGCAGTTTTGGTGTAGACAATGACGGCAATTACGACGCCCGGTTTATTCTCCCGTCAGTTCCTTACGATGTGGTGTTAAGTCCATCGGCTACAATTTCCTGTTTGCCGACACCAACAACAGTTACTCTTCGCGGAGGGGTTGTTAACCAAAATTTAGGAGTTTCTTGCGTCGCATTAGGTACCCTTACAGGCAAAGTGACCAAATATTATTCTAACTTATCTAACGGCTCGGGGACCGATATAGCAACTTCCGGTGATGTCCAAATTTTAAGTCCTGATTGGAAAACAATAGGTCAAGTAAATAGTGACGGAACATATTATGCAGAACCTTTTTATTTTTTTGATGTTACACCTACTCTTCGGTTCCATGATGCAGTTATGACATTTAGAATTATCAATGTGTCGGGCAATAATTGTCGGCGCTCCGATCCCAAACAATCGACATGGAGGTTGCCAGGAGTATTCATACCAGCAACCCTAGATTTTGGTGTGGTTTGTACTTCACCAACTCCACCAACTTCACCAACAACTTCAGGTCCAGTTCCGCCGAATTCGATACCAAGCACGACACCAGTGCTACCCGTACCCGGAGCCTCGACAGCAACTCTACCAACAGTGCCAACAGGTGCGGCTTTGTCATCGGCAAACAGTTCACAGGTCGTTGTTGCAGATGCTGGCAAGTTTACCAGCCAAGTTATTACATCAGCCGGCACTTTCCCAACTACCAGCCAAGTAACTGGAAAAACTTTTAATATCATTTCAAATACTGCCGATTTAGGTAAAATATTTACAGCGTCAACAACACAAGCCATTATTATTAAGACTGATCCCGATACCGGTGAAACTTCCTATGCGACTGTTGATCCGTCAACCTTGTCTGCATCAGGACTGGAACAGATTGCCCAGATTAATGCTCTTACCGCGCCGCTACCAAAGTCGCTTCCGGGAAGAATTGCGGATTTTGCAAAGGCCTTAATAAAAAGTCCGACTCTAGCCATCCTGAAAGCAGGATTGATAGATGTTTTTGCTCCCGACGATACGACATTGGTCGGTGCCGAATCAACTTCCACTACCCAAATGAATTTGACTGCCGGAGTAGTTGTAATCGGTAACGGGGTTTACCAAATTGTCGATCAGACAGTGGTTGCTGCCCACGACTTAAATATTTTGGGGCCGATCAGTAAACTTACTGCTACCGAACTGGCGAGTTTGCCTTCAAGATTTTATCAGGGCGTCAAGCTTCTCATTTTTGGCGGCAAAGCATACACAAATGCCACTGTCCAACAACTTATACAAGCCGCCCTGCAAAGAGAACACACATAAAAATCTAAATTAATTTAAGAAAGGAGAGGCAGATGAAAAAGCGAGCGTTTACTTTGATTGAGCTTCTGATTGTGATCGCGATTATTGCAATTTTGGCGACGATTATCTTTATTTCCTTGGCGTCGGCGAAAAAGAAGGCCCAGAACACCAAGATCAAAGCCGACATTTCCGGTATGTCAACAGCGCTGGAAATCGCTCGGTCGGATTCCGGTTCTGGTTCAGCAATTTATACCACTACTGGTACCAGTTGGCCGAATGTCGGTTCCGGGTATGACATGACGGCACTAAAAGATGAGAGTGGTAAAGTTTTAATTAGCGCTAACCCGATGCACCCGCTTAGTGGTGTTTATTATCAAGTTAAAGTTTCCCTTGATAATAGTGCGATTTTGGCACCGCTTGCCGCCACTGATGGAAATTATGACTGGTGGTGCGGCAAAAACGGCACTACTTTCGGGATAGATAGCACCGCCTCCGGAATCGGAATGGCTCGATACAATCCGGCATCACCAACACTACCTTCAACACTTCTTCTAGCGGCTTGCGCCGGTTTCTAGAAGAAAATTAAGAATTAAGAATGCAGAATTAAGAATTTTGGAAATTATTTTCTAAAAATTCTTAATTCTAAATTAGATTCTGAATTCTGAGATCTCAATTTTGAATTCATATCGATGTATTTTGTTTTATTTTTCGTCATCGGACTTCTGGTGGGCAGTTTTTTGAATGTCCTGATTTTTCGATTTCCAAACTACCCCGGCTTAATTTCCGGCCGATCAAAATGCCGACATTGTCAAAAAACAATTCCTTGGTTTGACCTGATTCCGGTTTTGAGTTTTTTGATTCTTGGCGGTCGTTGTCGAAACTGCCGGCAGAAATTGTCGCTTCAATATCCGCTGGTCGAAATCGCTTGCGGCGGACTTTTTGTTCTCTTTTATTATTATTTCGGACTATCGGCATTTTCAATTCTCCTGATGGCTGTCGCCGCAATGTCAATCGTCATTTTTACTTTTGATATTAAGTCGCTGGAAATTCCCGAGGTTTTTGCCTGGTTACTTTTGATATTCGCCATTGTCGCCGCTTTTCTGGCACCGAACTTTTCACTGGCAAATTTTCTTTTGGGCGGTCTTGCCGGCGGCGGAATTTTGGGAATTTTGGTCGGCATATCCGATGAGCGCTGGATGGGCGCCGGCGACATTAAAATCGGTTTGGCCTTCGGCTTTTTGCTCGGACTTTACGGGTCGCTTCTATTTTTAATGTTGGCGTTTGTTATCGGCGCCGTGGTCGGTGTCATACTCATCACCTGCAAAAACAAAAAAATGTCGAGTCAACTGGCTTTTTCGCCGTTTCTAATCATCGCCGGCATTATCGCAATAATCTGGGGCGAGCGGATTGTCAACTGGTACCTAAAATTTGCTATAATGTAGGTATGACTTTGAAATTGACAAAGAGTGTTGAAAATCCTGAGCCAAGTCGAAGGGGAATGACGTTGATAGAATTACTGATCTCATTGGCGATTATTGCCCTGATGACGACGGTGGCACTACCGCTTTTTTCTAGTTATCAGAAGCGAAATCGTCTTGACTCTGATACCCAATTGCTCTCGGGACTTTTTAATTACGAAAGAGCGCTGAATTTAAGCCCGGATTATTCCACTCGTGCCAATCCAACTAAAAACTTTTTCGAAATTCGCTTTACAAATGCCGGCGGCAAGTGGTCGGCGGCGCTTTATTCGGCTGTTTCTGGCTCGACAAACTTTATTGACCGGGTTGATTTTGCCGGCGGCGAAAATTTGAGTTTCAAAATTAACGAGACAAATCCGACTGGCGGTGGCGATTTTGCCGTTGATATCAGCGGCAAACCACCGACGGAAACCGCTTCCTGTTTTCTGATTTCCGGTCAGAAAACCGCCCAAAGTTGCTCGAATTCGCTATCAATTACAATCGCGCTTTCGACAGCGTCGTCAAATCCCGGTAATTCAAAAATCGTCCAAATCCAAAATTCATCAAACGGAAATCTTTATGCGGTGAGCGTGTTATAAAATCAAATTAAGAATTCAGAATGTAGAATTAAGAATTATGGAAGAAGATTTTATTTTTAAATTCTCAACTCTCAATTGCATTCCTAATTCTGTCATCGACTCTGAGGTCTGGCGACCCCATCGCTCAGACTCGAATGAGAGATCTTAATTCTTAATTTCAGCGTGTATTGCGACACTTAAAATATTATGGAATTTACTTCGACAAAACGATCTTTTGGCCTTATTGAAACACTTGTTGCTTGCGCGATTTTGATAATTCTCGTCGGCGGACTTTTGATACTAAATATCACCATCAACAACAGCGTCACTTTCACCCGTGAGCGGGCCGAGGCCTATTATTTGGCACAGGAAGCGGTGGAGACCATGCGGCAAATTCGCGAAACAAACGCTATTGACTCAAATCCGGCGACTGCCTGGAATACTTTTGTTTGCGACACCCAAAGCCAACTTGTGTCGCCAAATTTTAGTCAAAGTTATGGCGTTGGCACTTGTCAAACGCTTCCGGCGAGATTTTTCTTGACAGCGAATAACTCCGGTGAAAATATCTCGGTCGGCACCCAGTCCTTCAATCGAAAAATTTCCTTTGCAGCATCGGGAATTGATCCGGCAGTTGGCGATCAAAATACCACCAATGCAAATTCGCTTCAAATTATTGTCAATGTAAATTGGACGATGAACGGCCGGCCGGAAAATATTCAGTTGCGCGAAGTTTTGACAAATTGGAAACAAGCGCTGTAAAAAAATCAAATATCAAATATCAAAAATCAAAATGACAAATCAAAATTTAAAAATTGGAAATTAAAATCAGGGAGGAAAAAATGAAATTTTGGAAAAAGTTGACGGTCAGAGGAAAAGTGACAGCGACAATTTCAGTTGTTGTAATTCTGGCTGGTCTTGGCACCGGGGGCTATTTTGTCCGCAGAAACATTATTAGCGCCAGCCCTAGTGATGTGACGCCGATGAATAACATGGCAACGGTTAATTTCAACGCTTACACCACGGACGGGAAGCGGCTCGGCAAAGTATCAATCTACTGGCAGTGCGGCGGTGAGACCGGTTGGAATCCGAATGATGCTATTGGGACCAGTAATACCAAATCAACAACCAGGATTATTCCCCCGGGCAACGATTACCGTTTTGGTCTGACTGATTTTTTTGGCGCTTTGTCTAGCCGAGCTATCTACGGCGAAGCATTGATTGCATCTAATATTAGCGAAACTGGTATAGCGAACGGATTTATGTGGTATAAATATGTTAGTGGGACCCCAAGCTTTTACTACGAAAAAGACGCTTATAAGGGATATATCACTGGTGCACCGATTACCTTACTTGCCGGTGGAACCTATAATATTGATGTTTATCTCAAACCGATGCCAACAAGGATTTCCGGAACGGTGACCAAGGATGGAAAAAAAGTGGTAAGCGGAGTCAGCGGCTGGATCGAAAAGTTATCAGGTAATGTAACTGGGACTTGGCAACTCTTTGGCAACGGCGCGATTGGCTCTGACGGCAAATATTCCGTCAGCATGGGGATACCGATCGGCGATATATTTAGCATCAGGGCGAATGTTGATGGCTGTACTCCGTCGAAAGAGCAGGACTTTTACTTTGACGATGTCGGTGAAGAGAAAACCGCTAATTTTGATGTTACATGCATGCTGACTGGCATGCCACCGACAACGCCACCTAATCCGGTGCCTGCCAAAAATCCGGTCATTGTAATTCCGCCAAGCGGTGGAAGTGCACCGAGAACAACTCCGCCGACTATTCCAAAAATTACACCAACAACTCCGCCGGCCGGAACGACACCAGCGGTCAAAAATGGTTCGAAAGTTGCTGTTACTGATGCTGGCTTATTTATTGCTTCGACCGGCGCCAGTGCAACCACAGTTGCTAATTTGGTTAACAAAACCTTTGCCGTCGTTTCAAATCCCGCCACTTCAAATCCGGCAATTTCTCAAATGACTGCCGTTGTCTATGACGGGAAATACCAAAAAATTGATTCGTCGTCTTTGCCGTCGGATGACCAGCTGATTCAGGTCCAGCCACCACAAGGATTGCAGGGACCGGCTCCTTCTTTGCCGTCGAGAATTTGGGCTGCAATCAAAAGTCCGACTTTGACTAATATCAAAAATATCTTTACTCTCTCCAACCCGATCACCTTGGTCAGCGAGATTCAAACAAACGGTCCGGCATTTATTATCGCTGGAAATGTCTACGAAGTCAAAGATCCGTCAACAATTGCTAACATTGATACCAGTGGAATGACACCAATTACTTCCATAACTCCGGCAACATCAAATTCTTTCCTTGGTAATCTTTGGCAAAATATCAAGACCTTTGTTGTCGGCAAAAGCGCCCCAGCAATCACTGAGACACAATTCTTGGCGGCGATTAATACGCCGATTTAAAATCAAATATCAAAAGTCAAAAATCAAAATGACAAATCAAAATTTAAAAATTGGAAAAAGGAAATCCAAAAAAGCATTTACTTTGATCGAAATTTTAATTTCCCTGACGATTTTTTCGTTCGCAATGGTTATTGCCGCCGGCATTTTTTCTGGTGTCATCGGCAACCAAAGTTTTGCCGCCGTCAATTCGACTGTCAATGACGAAGGTCAGCGGATTATCCGCCAATTTTCCGATGACGCTGTTGCCGCTACCGGCGTTGGCGTCGTCCAGCAGCCCGGAGTGGCGACCAACCAATACTCAAGTGTTAAGGGCTTTTTGTTTTTTGATCCCAATAGCAATATTATTGATTTTCCCGCCAGCTGCTTTTCCACAGGCGGAAATTGCACCGCCGCCGGCGTTGTGATGTTTGGCAAAAATAATCTGAAAATTTATCGCTTTTCCGGCAAAGGAATTATCTACGCCTCGGACAGCTCCGACACCTTGTGGCTCGACAGCTTCAATCACATAAGCCAAGATTATATTTTTAGTCAGTTAAATTCGGCCAAAACCGAAATTAGCCAATTGGAATTTTCCGGTGCCGATTGCTATAATCAAAACAGCTGCCAAATTTCGCCAATTGTTAATGTTTTAATCACGATCCAAACCAAAGGTTACGACCTGAAATTTTCCGATCGCCGAGCCAAGTTCCAGCTGAAAACCAGAGTCGCTTTGCGGAATTATCAATAAATATAAAAGAATTAAGAATTAAGAATACAGAATTAAGAATTATGGAAGTGAAATCTATTTTAAGAATTCTCAATTATAAATTACATTCTGAATTTTGTCATCGACTCTGAGGTCTGGCGACCCCATCGCTCAAACTCGAATGAGAGATCTTAATTCTTGATTAATATGATGTTTTCTAAATCAAAAAAATCCTTCACATTAGTTGAACTTCTGATTGTTATTTCAATTATCGGAATAATTTCCTCGATTGTTTTTGTTTCATATTCGGCGAATCAAAAACGGGCGCGCGACGCTAAACGACTTGCCGATATGACAACGATAATTCACGCCCTCAAGGCCTACAAACAGGAAAACGGACATTATCCCGAGGAATCAAAACCGGCCGGCGACGGTTGGGAGTATAGTTATATTGCGACTAACGATTTTCTCGCCGCATTACACCAGTATTTGCCGGCGGTTCCAACGGACCCGATAAATAAAGTCACCTCGACTTTTTCGCTGGCAAGCCGCGCCGGCAGCTATACTTATGCTTATCACTATTACAATCAACCAACAGAGCTTTTAAATTACGACTGCCAAAATGTCGGCTCATATGCGATAATTGCTTTTACTTCAGCCGAAGTTGACAGCAATAAATTGACGGAGGACGCAACCTGCGGTCTTGGCACTGCCAAATCTTACGATTGGGGAAAAGATTTTGATTACTCGTATAAATTGGCGGACGGAAATAGTTTATAAAATCAAATTAAGAATTCAGAATGTAGAATTAAGAATTATGGAAGAAGATTTTATTTTTAAATTCTCAATTCTCAATTACATTCTGAATTCTGTCATCGACTCTGAGGTCTGGCGACCCCATCGCTCAGACTCGAATGAGAGATCTTAATTCTTAATCAATATGACAAATCTTAAAACCAGAAAACCCGCTTTTACCTTAATCGAATTGTTAATTGTCCTGTCAATCATTGCGATTTTGACGACAATTGTTTTTTTAAGTATCTCCAACACTCGCCGTCGTGCCGCCGACGCAAAGATGGCTGCCGACTTAGCGATGGTTAACACGGCGCTCGAACAATATTACAAAGACACCGGCAGTGTCCCGATAAATCCGTCCCAAATTCCCTGTAATATCGGTTCGGCCGGTTGCCTGACCGATCTGGTTAGCAAAAATTATCTTGTTGCTCTGCCACGGGTCGACTCCTGCACGACAAACTGCTACACTTACTATAACTACGAAAAGTATATATCACTTTCGGGCGAAAAAAGCACAAAAGAGTACGGGCCGTTTCCTTACGGTCAAAATTGTAGCGCGACAACATCCGATGTCGGCGGTTTGGGCGGATCGTGGACTGGGCTCGATTCAAATGCCAAAAAATATTGTGAAGGATTCCTTAAATAAAAATCCTAAGCTCTAAACTCTAAATTCTAAACAAACTCAAAATTCAAAATTCAAATGGAAACCAAAACATACAAAACATAAAATCGTACTTGGGTTTATTTGATTTTAGCTTTGGATTTATTTGTTTAGGGCTTAGGGCTTAGAATTTAGAGCTTGGAGCAATTATGCGACGAATTTTTTCCGGCATCAAGCCGACTGGACTGTTGCATCTTGGGAATTATCTCGGTGCAATCAAACAGTGGGTCGAACTACAAAACAAGGTTGACGAGTCAATTTTTTGCGTTGTTGATTTGCATGCGATCACCGCCCTTCGCCCGGAAAATTTGTCAGAAAATATCTTGAAAATCGCCGCTTGGTATCTGGCCTGCGGCATTGATCTCGAAAAATCAAAAATCTTTGTCCAGTCAATGCGTCCGGAACACGCGGAACTTACTTGGATTTTGAACTGCTTTTCGACAATGGGCGAACTAAATCGCATGACCCAATACAAGGAAAAATCCGAAGGAAAAAAAGACAGCGTTTCGGTTGGCCTTTTTGATTATCCGATTTTGATGGCGGCTGACATACTATTATATAGCGCTACCGATGTGCCGGTTGGTGAGGATCAAAAACAGCATGTTGAATTAGCGCGCGATTTGGCGATTCGGTTTAATAATATATACGCGAAGTCGGGCTCGGGCTCGAGAGATATTTTTACAATCCCAGAGCCGATAATTGATGCCGGTGTTCGCCGAATTAAGGCGTTGGACAATCCGCTGAAAAAGATGGAGAAATCGTCGGCGTCGGCATTAAATTATATTGCTCTCGATGACTCGCCTGATGAAATTCGAAAAAAAATTCAACGCGCCGTCACTGATTCCAGCGATGAAATCGTCGCCCGCGAGGACAAGCCGGCGATGACAAATTTACTCAATATTTTCTCCGGTGTTTCCGGCCGCGATATCAAAAGCTTGGAGTTGGATTATCGCGGCAAAAATTACGGCGAATTCAAAAAGGATTTAGCCGAAGAAATTATACTCTTTTTGAAACCAAAACAGAAAAAGTTCAAAGAAATTTTTGCCGACAAAGAAAAATTGCGCCAAATTTTGACCGACGGCTCCGAATCGGTTGCACCGATTGCGAAAGAAATGTTGGGAAAAGTGAAGAAGGCGATTGGGTTGGGAATTTAAAAAAATCAAAAGTCAAAAATCAAAATGTCGGTCGGCACTGCCGTGCCGGGGTTTTGTTCTTTATATCTTTTTTATCTGTCATTTTGATTTTTGATATATAATTTTTGATTTATGAATTCTATTTTCATTAACACCGATGGTGGTTCGCGTGGAAATCCCGGTCCGGCTGCGGTCGGGATCGTTTTTACTGATGACAAAAAAAGTATGATTTTTTCATACAAAAAAACCATTGGCGTCGCCACCAACAACGAAGCCGAATATCAGGCAATAATCAAAGCGTTGGAAATTTTGCTCGAATCAAAATGGTTTAAGGAAAATAATATCGCTGAAAAGAAAGTCATTTGCCGACTAGATTCAAAACTTGTTGTTGAGCAAATCAATGGCAATTACAAAATTAAGCAGGATCATTTGAAACTTTTGATCGCCAAAATTCAACGACTAATTTCTCAAATGCATTTAAATATTTCCTTTGTCCACATTCCCCGCGAAGAAAATAAAATTGCCGACAAACTAGTAAACGAGGCGCTGGATGGGGAGAATTAAGAATTCAGAATGCAGAATTAAGAGTTATGGAAGGGGATTTTTGGAAAATTCTAAATTCTCAATTGCATTCCTAATTCTGTCATCGACTCTGAGGTCTGGCGACCCCATCGCTCAGACTCGAATGAGAGATCTTAATTCTTAATTTTCTATGAATTATGAAAGTTAACATAAAAGTGGTGCCAAGTTCGAAAGTTGATCAGGTTCAGTCGACCATTGACGGCTCGCTGAAAGTTTGGCTCAAAGCCAAACCAATAAATGGCGAAGCAAATCGGGCGCTTATCAAACTTCTGGCAAAGTATTACGATGTCAGACAAAGTATGATAAAAATTATCTCCGGCGAAAGTTCTAAAAACAAAGTCGTTGAAGTTGAAAAATAGTTATCGAAAATAAAAAAACCCACGGACGCGTGGGTTAGAGTTGTGGTGAAGATTCTTCGCTTTTGACTTTTACCATTATGGTAATTGTGATTTCGGCTTCCGTACCGGCCAGCAACCCCTTTTTGACAAAGTGTTGAATTTCTTTCAGCCAATTGCTTGGAGCATCACTATTTACCTCGGGTTTTCGTACAACCTTTTTCGTTCGGGGTCTAAGTTTGAATCCCAGACCGCTTCTTGATATCCTCCTTTTGGTTGCCGCGACAATTACCTCGCAAAAAGGACTTGGTTTGTCTTGCGTATTTCCGACTCTTACAAACCACTTTTCAAATGTTTCATCCGAAGTTGGTCGCTCGATTGATTTATCAATTTGTTCAAAATCTACTGCTTTAACTGCTAGTTCGTCCCAAATGGCTAATCTTCGTGAGTTGCTCATTGCCGGGACATCTCCCTCTGTGATTTCGACTGCCAACACCATAACAGAATGTATTTTTCTTGTCAAGCGTTGAAAAATTGAAGTTGATGGCGTAGAATAAAATCAAATAGTTCCCACTAGGTCGCTCGAACAGTAACAATAATCAATGTCAAAATTTAAAAGGGTTCACCCTGTTAAATCGGCGGAGCCGAACGCCAAAGGCGTATTTAACAGGGTAAATCCGCAACTAAATCTGCCGAAACTCGAAGAAGAAATTCTGAATTTTTGGGATGCGGAAAAAATTTTCGAAAAATCACTTGAAAATCGCAAAGACGCCGAGCGGTTTGTTTTTTACGAGGGTCCGCCGTTTGCCACCGGCACGCCGCACTACGGCCACATTGTGCCGAATATTATGAAAGATGTTGTCCCAAGATATTGGACAATGAAAGGCAAACTGGTTGAGCGAAAGTGGGGCTGGGATTGCCACGGACTGCCGATTGAAAATATCGCAGAGCGTGAACTTGGTATCAAAACCAAAAAAGAAATTCAAGAGTTTGGCGTGGCGAAATTTAACGAATTTTGTCGCTCAAAAGTTTTGAGCTATGAAGCCGTTTGGAAAAAAGTTATTCACCGGCTCGGCCGCTGGGTTGATATGGAAAATTCCTACAAAACGATGGATAAAAATTTTATGGAGTCGGTTTGGTGGGTTTTCAAACAGCTTTATGACCGCGGTCTAATTTATGAGGGCTATCACTCGATGCATGTTTGTCCGCGTTGCGAGACAACCTTATCGCAATCAGAAGTTGCCGAAGGTTATCGCGATGTTAAGGATTTGTCAGTCATCGCCGAGTTTAAGTTGACTGATGATCCAACAACTTCGGTTCTCGCGTGGACAACTACGCCATGGACTTTGATTGGCAATGTGGCGTTGGCGGTTGGTGCGGATATAAAATATGTCAAGATTGAAAAAAAAGATCAAGGGACAGGGGATTTAGTTCGCTTTGTTTTGGCCAAGGATCGGTTGAAAGATATTTTTGCCGATGACGAATATGCCATTATCGAAGAATTTTCCGGAAAAGATTTAGTCGGTAAAAAGTATATTCCACTTTTCGATTTTGAAATTCCGCATCAATCTGCATCCGATCTTCAAGAGTCCTCGTTTACAATTGTTCCGGCTGATTTTGTGACAACCAATGAAGGTACCGGCGTTGTTCATATCGCACCGGCTTTTGGTGAAGACGATCTTAAATTGGGCAAAAAATTGAATCTGCCGTTTATTCAGCATGTTGGCATGGACGGAATTATCAAACCGGGTTACGGTCATTTTTCTGGGCTTTCAGTCAAACCAGCTGAAGACATTCAGTCGACCGACGTCGCGATTATTAAATATCTGGTAGAAAAGGGGACACTGTTTGCGAAGGAAAAGTTTGAACATTCTTATCCATATTGCTGGCGTTGCGACACTCCGCTAATAAATTACGCAACTTCTTCATGGTTCGTAGCGGTAGAAAAAGTTAAACCAGAAGCGGAGAATTTAGCAAAAGAAATTTCTTGGACACCAAATCACATCAAAAATGGTCGTTTTGGTAAGTGGCTAGAGGGTGCCAGAGATTGGTCAATTTCGCGCCAACGGTTTTGGGCTTCAGTAATCCCGATTTGGAAATGTCAGGGAAAAATTAAAGATCAAAATGCAAATATTAAAATGACAGATCAAAATGCAAAAAGTTGTGGAGACATTAAGGTTGTCGGATCGGTCGAGGAATTGGAAAAATTGTCGGGAAAAAAAGTTGATGATTTGCACAAACATATCGTTGATGAGATTACATTTCCCTGCGAAAAGTGCGGTGGTGAAATGCGACGAATCCCTGATGTTCTCGATACCTGGTTTGATTCCGGCTCGATGCCGTATGCTCAAATACACTATCCTTTCAACCCCAGTAGTATATCCTCGCAAAGCTCGGATAACTACGGGGCAGGCAACAAAGAAAAATTCGAGAAAAATTTTCCGGCTGATTTTATCGCCGAAGGCGTTGATCAAACCCGCGCCTGGTTTTACTATTTGCATATTATTTCGACGGCAATTTTTCAAAAGCCGGTATTTAAAAATGCCATCGCGAACGGAATTGTTTTGGCAAAGGACGGCAAAAAAATGTCGAAAAAATTAAATAACTATCCTGATCCACAGGAGTTATTTGAAAAATACGGCGCCGATGTGATGCGAATTTATCTTTTGTCGTCGCCGGTAATGACAGCGGAGAATTTAAACTTTTCCGAAACCGAGATGTTGGAGTACTCCCGCGGTTTTTTCCGCATGATTTGGAATTCTTATTATTTTTTCACAATGTATGCCAAAACCGAAAATTGGTCAACGGAAAATTTCGGCAAAAAATCAAAAAATATTTTGGACAACTGGATTTTGGCTAAAGCCGAACTGCTGAATTTTGACATCGAAAAAAGTATGAAAAAGTATGATCTTGTTGCTGCAACGAGATTGTTTTTGCCATTTGTCTCCGAACTTTCAAATTGGTACATTCGCCGAAACCGAAAACGGTTTTGGAAAAACGATGACGCCGATGATAAAAATTCGGCTTTCGCAACTTTATATCAGGTTTTAATAAAATTAGCGAAAATGCTGGCGCCGTTTTTACCCTTTATCTCCGAAGAAATATACAAAAATTTGACGGGCGAAGTTTCCGTCCACTTGGCTGATTTTCCTGAAGTTAATAAAGAGTCAATTGATCAAAATTTATTGGAAAAGATGGAACAAGTCCGGAAAATTGTTGAGACCGGTTTGGCGGCAAGAGATGATGTCCAGATCCGTGTTCGTCAGCCGCTTGAGTCATTAAAGTATTCCGGCGAGAAGTTGCCGGCTGAATTCGAGGAGATTATTGCCGACGAGGTCAATGTTAAAAAAGTAATTTTTGATCCGGCAATTTCAGTTACTGTTATCCTTGACAGTCGGATTTCCGACGAACTTCGCCAAGAAGGTGACGCCCGAGAAATTATCCGCCTGGTTCAACAACTTCGCAAACGCGCCGATTTCCAAATTGACGACAAAATTACAATTTATTTTCAATCAGAAAATCTTTCTGGTATATTCCAAAAATTTTCGGAAATGATTTTGGACGAAACACTGTCTGGTGAATTTGTCAATTCCAGAGAAGAAAATCTTGACGCCGAAATCGAAACAAAAATTTCTAAAAACACTCTTTGGCTTGGCATCGAAAAAAGCCGTAAGCTGTAAGCCGGTAAGTTTTATGTCATTCCGAACTTGTTTCGGAATCCCAGAAATTGAGATCCTGAAATAAATTCAGGATGACATTCTACAAAATCAACCCAAAAATAATATGTTCTCAAAAATCAAAAACTTTGAATTTACTTCACTGGTTTTGCCGATTTTGCTTTCGGCTGTCGGCATCGCCCTGATTTACTCTTTGAGTTTTTTTAGTTCAGACAACGGCTTAGCGCTGAAGCAATTGATTTTTCTCGCTCTGGGACTATTTTTTTTAATTTTAATTACAACTTTTGATTACCGGATCCTGGCATCAGCGAATTGGTATCTATATTTAATTGCAATTTTGCTTTTGATTCTTGTTGATCTGATCGGCAAAACTTCCGGTGGCGCGACCCGCTGGATTGATCTAAAAATTTTTCAGCTTCAGCCATCAGAGATTTACAAATTTGTCTCGGTAATATTTTTGGCGACATTTTTTTCGAAACGAATCGGCCGGACAAGAAATGTTGATATAATCTATATGTTTTTGATGCTCCTGGTGCCACTTTATCTAGTTTTGCGCCAACCGGATTTGGGAACGGCGCTAGTGATTATATTCACTTGGTTCACTGTTTTATTTTTTCTTAAATTGTCGGCCAAACAATATCTAGCGACAATAGTTTTGGTTCTTGGGTTGGCGACGGTTTTTTTTCTCTCGGCTTACAATATTAAACCGTTTAATAAGTTGCTGAAGGATTATCAGCGATCGCGGATTACGGTTTTTCTAAATCCGGCCTCTGATCCCTTCGGCCGCGGCTACAATGTAGCGCAGGCGCAAATCGCCATCGGCTCCGGCCGGATTTTCGGAAGTGGTTTGGGTCACGGTTCGCAATCACAACTTCAATTTTTGCCGAAACCGGAAACCGATTTTATCTTTTCCGCTTTTAGCGAGGCCTTTGGGATTGTCGGCGTTGCGCTTTTGTTATTTATTTACAGTTATTTTATCTCGAAAATTATTGATATTGCTCATCTTTCCAAGGATAATTTTGGCTATCTGTTAGCTGTCGGCGTCGGCGCGACTTTTTTTATCCAAATTATTATTAATGTCGGCATGAATATTGGCGTTATGCCGGTGACCGGAATCCCCCTGCCGTTTTTGTCCTACGGCGGTTCGTCTTTGATGTCATCTTTCATTATGATTGGCATTTTACAAAATGTTTTTATTCACCGAAAAAAACTGACATTCTAGATCGAATGGTTTGGGGAAATTATTCTTATATTCTGCAGAATTAGAGAATAGAAATCCAATCAAATATTTCGACCAATAAATACTATTGACTTTCTAAAATAGTTTTGCTAAGATAGAATAAATGGGGGATTTTTTAAATAGAGAGCAATTTTATCAGTAGATTTCCGACACCTCGGAAATGATAAAGGAAAAAATGTTTGCGGTTGTTAAAGTTGCCGGAAAACAATTTGTTGCCGCTGCCGGCAAACAAATTATAGTTGATGCTGAAATTATTGGCGTTGACAATAAAATAAAACTTTCCGAAGTTCTGTTTTTGGCAAACGACAAAGATGTCAAAATCGGTAAGCCGAATGTTGCAGGTGTGAGTGTTGATGCCGAAATTATCAAATCGGGCCGTGGGAAAAAGGTTTTGGTTGTTAAGCATCATCCAAAAAAAAGATTTCGTCGAACGAAAGGTCATCGCCAAGACCAAACGACACTTAAAATTTTGAAAATCAATGAAAAATAATAAAGTCATAAAATATTTTTTTGACTCCTACCAGGAACTTCGGCGGGTGACTTGGCCGACGCGCAAACAAATCATCAACGACACAACAATTGTTATTATATCTGGCGCTGTCGTCACCGCTTTTATTGCCCTGATTGATCTTGGTTTGTCGTCATTGATTCAATATTTGATTTCGCTAAAAGCATAGAGTAGCTAGTAATTAATAGTTGGCAGTCAAAAAATAATCAAATTGAAAAATGGAAGCCAAAAAAAATAAAATTAAGGAAGCAGAAGTTGCGGAAAAGGAAAAGCCGGCGGAAGAAGCCATCGAAGAAAAAAAAGATGAGCCGATTTTGAAAACTACTCGCCAGTCCGGCGAGCGAAACTGGTATGTCATTCACACCTACTCCGGCTACGAAGAGCAGGTTGCCGACAATTTGAAACAGCGTGTCGAGTCGTTTGATATGGATGACAAGGTTTTTGATGTAATCGTCCCGAAGGAGAAGCAGATTGAAATTCGAAACGGCAAGCGAAAAACCGTTGACAAGCGGATATTCCCCGGTTATGTGATGGTTGATATGATTGTTGATGACGATTCCTGGTATGTTGTCAGAAACACGCCGAATGTCACCGGATTTATCGGTTTTGGCGTTCGTCCGACGCCGATGTCATTGGAGGAGATTGAGCGAATTAAAAAACGGATGGGTGTTGAGGAACCGAAATTCAAAATTGATTTTGATCTTAATGACTTGGTCCGCATCACCGATGGTGCCTTGAAAGGTTTTGAAGCCAAAGTTGAGGAAATTGACCATGATAAAGGCAAGATCAAAGTTATGGTTTCAATGTTCGGCCGTGAGACGCCGGTAAATTTAGATTTTTTGCAGGTGAAAAAAATTTAAGTAGGTAACCTAGGTTATTTAAGAAACTTAAGGAAAAAATGGCGAAAGAGATAAAAGCAATAATCAAACTTCAATGCCCTGCCGGCAAGGCCAATCCGGCGCCGCCGGTTGGTCCGGCGCTCGGTCAACATGGTGTCAACATCATGGAATTTTGTAATTCATTCAACGAAAAAACTCGCGAACTTGGCGAAACAATTATCCCGGTGGAAATTACTGTTTTTGAAGACCGAACTTTTGACTTTATTTTAAAAAATCCGCCGGCGGCGATACTTTTAAAAAAGGCGGCTGGAATAGAAAAGGGCTCTGGGAGCTCCAAAAAAGAAAAGATCGGAAAAATTTCAGAGGCAAAACTTCGAGAAATTGCTGAACAAAAAATGCCAGATCTAAACGCCAAAAATATCAAAGCGGCAATGAAAATTCTGGCCGGAACAGCAAAAAATATGGGAATAGAGATTGAATAAGTATTAAGTTGTAAGCTAGTAAGCCATAAGAAAAATAAAAAATTGAAAATAAAGCAAAAATTTCCTTTATCATAAAGGAAATTTTTGCTAAAATAGAGCCGTTGCCGGCAATTTGCTATCCACGATCCGAGAAGCCAAAGGAGGGGCAAAGGCTTTCGAGATGCGCAGATAGCAAATCATCAGCAATTCGATTTCATTTTATCACCAAAGAATTAGATATGTCAAGAAATATTTTGGAAAAAAAACATTTAGAATTTTCCGTTGGTAAAAGCATAAACTTTGATCAAGTTGTCATACTTCTTCATACTTTTGGTTACATTCGAATCGAAAAGCTGACCGATTTCGGTCAATTTTCGGTTGACGGTGGTGTCATAAAAGTATATTCGCCCTTTTCACTTGATCCGATTGCGATTGATTTTTTTGGCAACCAAATTGACAAAATTTATAAATTTAAGATTTTGTCAAACAAAAAAATCTATGAGTTATCGTCGGTAATAATCGAAAGCAATATTACAGAGGTTGATGGCGGCAAAATTAAAAACGGCGATTTGATAGTTCATATTAATCAGGGAATTGGTATATATCGTGGCAAGATTTTGAAAAAAGTTGGATTGGAACTGAAAAAATTCATCGCTATCGAATATGCCAACAACGATCGTTTGTTTTTGCCGGAAAGCCAAATTGAAAAAATTACCAGATATTTAGGAATCAGCCGCCGCCAACCGCGACTGAGTCGTCTCGGCTCTGTGGTCTGGGAGAAAAGCAAGAAAAAAATTGAACAAAGTATATACCAATTGGCGAAAGAACTTTTGGAAGTATATGCTAAACGGGAAATTTCCAGACGGGAAAAATATAAAATTGATTATGAATGGGACGACAAACTTAAAAAATCTTTTGCTCACCAAGAAACGCCGGATCAGGAAAAATCCTTGTCAGAAATTTATCAAGATCTAGAAAAGGGGATCCCGATGGACCGACTCCTGATTGGCGATGTCGGATTTGGCAAAACTGAAGTTGCTGTTCGGGCGGCGGCGCAGGTAATTTCCAACGACAAACAGGTGGCAATTTTGGCGCCAACAACGATTTTGTCCCGCCAGCATTTTGCCACAATAACTGAACGACTGAAAGATTTCCCAGTCAAAGTCGCCGAGCTGTCACGTTTTGTGAAAAAAAATGCTCAAAATGAAATAGTAAAAAATATTTCCTCCGGAAGTGTAGATTTGATTATCGGGACACATCGCTTGCTTGGCGCCGACATCAAATTTAAAAATCTCGGACTTTTGATTATTGATGAAGAACAGCGATTTGGAGTTAAAGATAAAGAGAAACTGAAAAAATACAAAAATGATGTTGATGTTTTGTCGCTTTCAGCGACACCGATTCCCCGGACTTTATTTATATCATTGTCCGGAATTCGGCAAATCTCCGTCATTAAAACAGCGCCAAAAAATCGTCGGCCGATTAAAACAACCGTTGAGAAATATCAAAAAGAAAAAGTTTTGCAATATTTAAAATTTGAAATTAAACGCTTCGGTAAAGTATATTTTTTACACAATGATGTCAAAACTATCGAAGCGAGGGCGGTGGAATTTCGAAAACTTTTGCCAAAAAACATCATCGCTGTCGCTCACGGACAAATGCCGGAAGAAAAATTGTCGGCGGTGATGGCTGATTTTGCTGCCGGGAAAATTGATGTTTTAATTTGCTCGACAATAATTGAAAACGGACTTGATGTTGAGTTGGCAAACACATTGATCGTCGAAGAGTGTGATCGTTTTGGTTTGTCGCAACTATACCAAATTCGTGGCAGAATCGGTCGGGGGAAAAATCAAGCCCGGGCATATTTTACTTACCGGAAAAATTTGGTTGGCAACGCCTATAAACGATTAACTGCCTTGGCCGAAAAAACCGAATTAGGTTCCGGTTTTGACATTGCGTTTTCCGATCTGGAAATTCGTGGCGGCGGCAATATTCTCGGTCGGCAGCAACACGGAAATATGGAAGAACTCGGGCTAATTCTCTACACCAAACTTTTGAATCAGGCGGTTAAAAAACTGAAGCAGTCAAGAGCCGGTAGTCAATAGTCGAAAGTACTCGGATTTTTGTCACTACTCAGCTACGTAGTTGAGTAGTAGAAAAGTTAATCAGGAAAATAAAAAAACCAGAGAAGATAATTTTTAAATTCTCTGGTTTTACTCCGATGCGGATACTTGTCGTATCGACGCATCGGAGTAGGGTGGGATGTTGGACCGTGTCAGAACGCGAAGACGCTGAGAATGTAGCCGACGTTTCATCAGTTGGCATGTCGCTGTTGATGCAGTCCACCGCGCCTAGAGCGCGTAGACTTCGTGGATCTCTGTCCCAGCCGCTCGCTTCATGAGGTTCTGTTCTCGCCAGTGATACTGGCCGTCGGCCTCGCGCTTGACATGTCTGGTAACGGAGCCGCCGTTGTGTATGACGGCGATCTGGGCTTTCTTTCGGTCTCTGCTGAAACTGATGACCTTGACTCCCGGCCGCTGATCCTTCATCGGACTTCTCCTTTACGGTCAGATGTGATGGCCACGACAACTCGTGGTTAGTAATGTCAAGTCCAGTCTGTATAATTCATTATAGCAAATAAATTACGATTTGTCAAGTACTGGTCAATAGTTTTTGGAAAACTATAGATATCGCTTATCTTCGTGGCCAGTTTCTTCAATATCCATTGGCGCTGTTGCCAAACCTCTAAATTGATTAATTATTAAAAAAAATGGTCTTCTAAATTAAAAACCTCACTTTTCAAGTGATTTTTTTGTTGGTTTCTTGTTTTTCTTTTGGGTTTTTGTCTTTTTCTTTGACTTTTCGGGCTTTTAAAGACAAAAATCCCTTGAAGTTTAAGCAGAG
>JAPLVH010000020.1:0-20872 GCA_026397205.1 Candidatus Berkelbacteria bacterium
CCGGCTGACGATTTCTAAATAGAGAAATGAATAAATATTTCGAAACAAAAAATCCAGCGTTCCGATTCCCGCAGCCGCCAGCAAAATCCGCGAAAATTTATTTCCCGATTTCATATCCACATCACTGACTTTATTATTCACTGACTAATTATGACGCAATGGTTTGAATCTGTGTTTATCCGCGTAATAAATCCGTGTTCGAATTTCCTTTGATGCTTTCTATTTCGGTGCTACCGCCATCATCATTGTTGTTTTCAAAACCGATGAACTTGGAGTTGCAGTTCCGGTAATATAACTGGTGACTTTAGAAATTAGAGTTGGTGTGGTTGAAGTTTGAGTGATAACTGGAGTCGCAGGACTGGCGGAGGTTGTCACCAGTGTTGTCGGATTAAGAACGATATTCGGCTGACCGTTTTGCCAGAGAACGGTTGAAGTGTTGACGGCAATGGTTGAAACCGAAACAACCGGTGGCGGCGGAGAAACCAAATTGGAGAGATTTGCCAGAAATGTTCCGTTGGTAATTCCGACAACGGTTTTGACCAGTTGTTGTCCAAGCGAGGGATTTGTGGTTATAGCGACTGTCGGTATCGGAATTGGAACCAGTTGGGTTGTTGGCGATGTTGTGACGCCGGTCTGCAACATCAGCTGTCCGTTTAAGGATGTAACTGCGGTGTTATTGATGCTTGGCAGTGAACCACCGGTAAGTGTCGTTGTGGTTTGATTTCCTGATGATGACGAGACGCCTGATACCGATGCGCCGCTGGTGGCGTTGAATGAAAGCGGTGAGCCGGAGCCGGCTGGGCTCCCGCCGGTGATAGGTTTTTGGCCAGAACCGGGCATTATCGACATTTGATTGTTTGTCGGGCAAGCCGGAAACTTGGTTAGGTCAACCACAACTTCCTGATCGGAAGCGGTGGTTTTTAATTCCAGACCGGATTTTAGAGTGATAACGGCGGTGGCGGTTTTGTCGAGGTGATCAACCCTGCAACTGCGCAACCGTTTGCTCGACAGGCTTGCTGCGACGAGCGAGCCGTTCATCGAATTGTCGAACGAGCCCGGGAGGCATATGAGTCCTCGCCCTGGCAAAACACCGATGTTATTGAAATAGGTTGTGAAACCGCAAACATTTCCCGGACAGACGGCAGCCACGCCAACATGAAGACCAGTTGATTGATAATCTTTTGGCAATTGTTTGAATGTCACTTTGAGGTGAGGATTTTTCAAAGCGTCACCGGAGAGAATTTCACCGGTTGAATAAGTTTTGCCAAACGGTCCGCCAAGGTCGTTTGGCGGCAATCCTTCGGTGTGGAGGTTACCGCTGATGGCATTGCCATTTTTGTCGTACGCGACAGCTTTCAGACCATCATCATTCAATAACATCGGATTTTCCCAAACTCCAAGCGAAGTCGCCATGGACTTTTTCCAGAAGAGGTAGGTGTTAATTCTTTCACTTTTTTCGATTTTTTGGTCAAAAACGGTTTGAAAGTCGGGATAATTATAAGGATAGTAGGGAACCGGGCCCCGGTCGGTTAAGACCGAGTCATCAATGTTTATCCCAAATTTCAAAGGTGAATCCGCAGAAATTCCCAATTCTGAAGGCAACGATTTGGTTATCAAATAAGCAAAAGATTCAGCCCAGAATTCCAAGATATCTGCCATAAAATAACAACGCACACCTCCATAATTTGGTGTGACTACAAAATATGCCGTATAAGGGCAACTGGGTGCCAATCTGTACGCGGACGAATAAAGTGTTAAAAAGTTTGCATCGCCGGAATAATCACCAACGAAATCGATACCACTTATCTTCCCAGAGCCGGGCCTGCCGATATCGAGAATATGTCCATATTCATGAATTACAGCATACTTTCTTAGATCGTTTTCCTGCTGACTATCGATGCATGCTTTGATATCCTGAGAGTTGCTTTTGTCAGTACAAAAAACTTTTTTAAGCAAATAGATGTTTGATTCGCCCCTCCCTGTAAACGCATATACACCATCCGTATTGCCGAAATATTTAGGAACCTGGCCAATGAATACCACTAAATTAGGAACTGGTAAAAGGTCCGGTTTGGGGTCACTTTTTTCAAGAGCGCAAATAGTTGTAGTCAGACTATCTGCAATATCCTGGATTTGTTGATCCTTTATGTAAGAAGTTGCTGAACCAAGGTCTGCCCCCTTGGTGTAATAAGAAACATTAAATGTTTTGGACTCATTGTTACATATAACACCCTTTGCTACTCCCGTGTATTGAGTCGAGTATTGATTTTTTTTAGGAAATAGGTAAAAACCATATTCAATTTGGTTATTTGACGCACCTACAAAACAGTTATAAGTTTCAGTTGAGGTGTAATAATCGGGAGCAGAAAGTTCAATTTTCAAGACCGCATAGTCACCTTTTTCAGCATCATGTTTTAATGAACTTTTTGGAACTTGGAAATTCTGCCCTCGGTTAAATTCCTCCAAATTTCCATTGAATACAATTTTCCCGTCGATAGTAATCTTGATTGTAACCAGTGTTGGATCTGTAAATACGTCGCCTGTATCGCCATCACTCGGCTGGATGATAATTGACGGGAGTTGAACAGTTTGATCGTCGGCTTTGGCGAGTTGGATGTTAAATGGATTTCTAACTTCATTTGATGCAACTTCATATACACTGTTCGTTTTGGTTACCACATTCGATTGGCTAGCAGATACAGATCTTTTAGTCAGCTTCTCTTGAATGGTATCCTTTCCGCTCATAACAGAGTCAATAAGCTTAATATGAACCGGCCTTGAATCCTGCTGGTAGTCACGATGGTAAATAAATGCTTGATAATAATTATCCTTACCTACCAATTCTTCTGGCATCGAAACGCAGCCTCGAAGATCCGATGACGATGTATAACTCTGTGGCATTGTGTAAAAAAAAGCCGTCGCGTCTGCGATGGGTTGGTTAGTATCGTTGTCAACAACTTTGATAACACAGCTGGTGTTTTGGGTTGCGGAAATGACATCTGCGCCGACAAAATGTTTGCGCAAGTAATATCCACCGATTCCAAGCCCGCAAAGAATTACAACAACTGAAATTGTCGCTGTCACTTTTCCTCTGACCGTCAACTTTTTCCAAAAGTTCATTTTATCCTCCTTAATTAAACAACTTTTATAGCTTTCTCAATTTTAATAATTCTCTTTGAGTGTAGATCAATTTCGCCCTGCATTCTTTCAGCGCCGGCGATCAAAGAATACTGCTCGGTTTCAAACCTTTCTGAACGCTCGATAGATTTGTCAAGTGAGACCAGAATTCGCTCCATCTTGTCATCAATTTTTTTATCTGTCTTGTCAAATCGTTTATTCATTTCATTTCTTAAATCGAAAAAACCTTTATAAACCCGTTCAAAAGATTTATCGTGTTCTCTTAATTTTTCTTTGATTTCCTTCACATTATCTTCAGCTTTCAGCAATCTTTGATCATTTTTATCAATCATTATCGCCTCCTAGTTCTTAATCTCTATTTATAATTATACTTCATCGAGTTCTGTATTTCTACACCGGACGAAGTGTTCCGAAAAAAACCTGCCAGGCGAGAAGCGATTTGGCGACCAGCGACAGAATGATATATACTCTTTCGCCGTAAAGATAATCGCTCCATTTGCCAATTTTTTTATATTGCAAGACCTGGTTGACAGCAAAGCAGTTGAAAAATAAAAATATCGAAAAGTAAATCCAGTAAACGAAATTTGGTGCTTTCATTTCGCCACTGCCGGCAGAGAAAAGGTAAATCGCGACTGCAACCCAACAAACGACACCGGCGATACAGCCGAAATAAAACGAAGTCCAGTTAACTTTTGCCTTGTCGGAATTTTCCCGAATGTCGCGGTTGTGAACTTCCATCAGCCAGCCGAATAAGATCATCATCGCATTGAGGAAAAACAAAATCAACAGTGAGGCGATATCGTATATACCAACCAACATCGCAATAACAACAATCATGATTGATGATGAAAAAGAGTATTCGATCCAACGGGCGAAGTTGATGCCACGCCCGAGATTTTTATTATACCAGTCATTGATTTTTGGCGGCAGTGAAATAAAAAGATGCGCCAGTGCCGAAATAAACAAAAAAACCGCCACAAGCGGCCCGATTCGAATCTGAAAAACAGTTGAAAGTTGCGGAGTCAATTTTTGCGTCAGAAGATCGAATTTGAGATAGCTGGATGTCACCGGCAATTTGAAATCATTGACCAAAATCAACATCGCCACGCCTTGGGCGAAGTGCAAACAAGCCATAAATAGATTAAACCTTCGCAACGATCGAAATTTTTCTACGTCAGACATTGTTCTTCCTTCTTGCTTATATATTTATTGTAGATGATTTTTATATACCAATCAAATATTCAGTTCTCACCCTGGTCGAATGATACAGTTCGGGGAGCAAGCGACGAGAACTATTTGGTAATAATTTCCGCACCGTTTTTGATGATCAAAATCGTGTGTTCGAAGTGGGCGCAGCGCTGGCCGTGGGACATTTTCACTGTCCATCCGTCGGCGGAAGTTTTGACATCGGCATTATCGAATGAAACCATCGGCTCAATCGCGATCGCCATTCCCTCTTCTAGAATTTCGCCGCTCCCCTTCTGACCGAAGTTGGGAATTTGCGGCTCGTCGTGCGGCAAAAGTCCGATTCCGTGGCCGACAAAACTTTTGATTACGACCAGCCGGTTTTTTTTGACATAATTTTCAATAAAATTTCCTAAGTCGCCGGTGGTAATTTTCGGCTTGACAAAATTAATCGCGGCATCAAGAACTTTTTTTGTGACAGAAATTAATTTCTGATCGGCGGCGGATATTTTGCCAACCGGAACTGTCAGCGCCATGTCGGTAAATGCTCCACGATAGTTGGCCCCAAGATCGAGTGTAACAATGTCGCCGGGACGGAAAAATCTTTTCTCTGACGGAATTCCGTGAACCAATTCGTCATTGACCGAAACACAAAGCGCCGCCGGAAAACGGCCGGCACCTTCAACTAAATAATTTTTAAACGACGGTGTCGCACCTTGGCGACGCAAACTTCTCTCGGCAATTTCGTTTAAAGATGCCGTTGTAATTCCCGGACGGACAAATTTTGCCGTTTCATTTAATGCTGCCGCCAGAATTTTCCCCGACTTTCGGAAATCAATAAGTTGTTCCTTGTTTAGTTTTGTTTGCATTGCATTTAGTCATTGCGAGGACAAAGTCCGTGGCAATCTTTTCGAAATTTAGATTGCTTCGTCGTTCCTCCTCGCAATGACGATCAATAAAAGATTTTCCCAATATCTTCTGCCACTTTTTCAATCGTTTGTTCGCCGTTAATTTCACAAACTTGGCCGGAATTTTTGTAGTGATTTAGAACCAAATCGATTCTTGGCTGGGCGTGGCTAATTCGTTCTTTCATAATTCCCGCCGTGTCGTCCAGGCGCTGAATCAAATGTCCACCGCAATTTTTGACGTTACAATTGTCGCCGATTTTTCCAGAAAGATAGATTTTTTTGCATTTGTCGCAAATTCGCCGACTGGAAATTCGTGTAATCGCCAACTCGGGATCAATTTTAATATATACTATTTTCGGCGCCGAAAAATCATACTTCGTAATCATTGTTTCAAAAAAGTTAATCTGGTCGCTGGAAAATGGATAGTTGTCGAAAATAATATTGCCGGAACTTTTGGCAATTTCTGATTCAATTAAATTCTCAACAATCTTGTCTTTTTGCGGGATTCCTTTGTCATAATCGGATTTGATTTCGGCTAAAAGTTCGACGTCCAAACTTTCCGCCGTCATTGCCGAGCGAACCAAATCACCGATTCCGATGATTCTCGCCCCGATTTTCTTGGCCATAATCTCCGCCTGAGTTCCCTTCCCCGACGCCGGCAGTCCCAACATCACAATCGCTTGTCTCTTTTGCATTTTCTTCTCCATTTTAACTTTTGATTTTTGACTTTTGAATTTTGATTTAATAGTTCTCATAAGTGTGCATCGTCATTTGCGCCTGAAGTTGTTTGATTGTGTCAATGACGACGGAAACGACGATTAAAATTCCGGTGCCGCCGATTACCAAAGTATTAATATTTGTCGCCGCCTGCATAATAAACGGCAAAACAGCGATGATCCCCAAGAAAAGTGATGATGTCAAGGTAATTCGAGTAATAATATTTCCAAGATAGCCGATCGTTTCGGTTCCCGGCCGAATTCCCGGGATAAATCCACCCTGTTTTTGTAAATTTTCAGCGATCTGATCCGGTTTAAAAACGACATATGTATAAAAATAGGTAAACAGGACAACCAAAACAAAATAGCAAATTCCGTAGAACAAATTATTCTTAAATAAATTGGAGGTGATGGTTGCGGCGTGTGCCAGCCAAGCCGAAGCGGCTGTTTGGAAAAATCTGGCGGCAACGCCAGGAATTACCATCAAACTCATAGCGAAAATTATCGGAATAACGCCGGCGGTGTTGACCTTGATTGGCAAAAATGTGTCCAAGCTCGAATAGGATTGGTGACCACGTGATCGGCGAGCATAAGAAACCGGAACATTTCGCTGTCCCTCGGTAATGATGACAATGAAGGCAACGATGGCGACAAAAACGGCGGCAAAAATTATTAGTTCAATAATTTTTGCCGTGCTGGCAACGGTTAAAAGCGAAGCGGTATTGCGAATTTGTTGCGGCAAACCGGCGAGAATGCCGACGGTAATTATCATTGAAACGCCGTTGCCGATTCCACGCTCGGTGATCAATTCACCCAGCCACATCAAAACCAGAGTACCGGCAGTGATTGAAACCAACATAATAATTAAAGATAATACTGTCCAGGCGGGAATAATTCCCTGTGACCGCAAAAGATAAAGCATCGAATAACCTTGGACGATCGCCAAAGGGACTGTTAGGAGCCGCGTCCACTGGTTGATCTTGTTTCGGCCGGCCTCGCCCTCTTTTTGCATCTCTTCGAGGCGGGGCACGATCATTCCCAAAAGTTGAAAGACAATTGATGCCGTGATGTACGGTCCAACGCCCATCAGAGCGATCGAAAATTTGCTCATCGTCCCGCCGGAAAACATATTCAGAAGTCCAAAAATTTGATTTTGGTTGAAAAATGATTCCAGCTGTCCGGCATTGAAACCCGGGAGAGGAATGTGGGCGATAATTCTGGCGACAACCAACAATAAAACAACGACGATAATTTTGCCGCGCAAATCTTTATAGCCCCAAATTCGTTTTAATGTTTCCACAAATGGTTTTTAGTCATCCCAAGTCCGCCAATCGGGGGACGAAGGATCCGGTTGTGTCATTCCCGATCCAGTCGGGAATCCAAGAAAGTTTTCTTATTTTTACTTTAATTTTTGAATTTTGATTTTTGATCTTTTATATACTATATATAGTATCAGATCTCCTCGCGGATTTCAACCTTGGAAAGTATTGCAATTTTGTATATTTCTGCTATGATATATTTTCCCTCGCTCAAAGAAGCAATCAACCATGTCGTTGACAGACCAGCAAATTGCAATAGATGGTAATGGTCGCAAGGTCTTGGTAGTTGATTGCGAACCATGCTTTGTACGAATTGTTGAAGCCAGCTTAACGCGTTGTAGTTTTGCTGTCTTTAAGGCATATAGTAAATCAGAAGCACTTGAAGAAATCGAGAGGCAAGCGCTAGAAATGCCGGAAATTGTGATTGTTGGCGACCTAACCGTTGAAGATCCCAACAGTAATGAATCGAACTTTGGTTTATTGCGAACTCTTCAAGAAAACCCGAAGACGAAAGATATTCGAGTAATCATGCTGACTAAAAAGGCAGAAGACAAGTTTATGTTCCGCGGTTGGTCGGAAGGTGTCAGTTCTTACCTAACCAGACCACACAATCCCAGAGAACTACTAATTTATTGCTACCGAATACTGGAACAAAAAGATAAGGATGCTGCCGACCCGGGAAAAACCGAACGCGAAAAAATCTGGGATGTCAAATAACCACCATCCGCCCAAACCCGGGCGGAGTTTTTTTATCCCTAAGACCATTTTAACAAAACGGGGAATATTCAATACGTATTGAATATTCCCCGTCAAAATAGTGCTTAGTACTCGGAAAATTATTTATTCTCGATTTTTGGTTTTTTGAGTCGTGACTTTTTTCGCCGGAGTTTTTGTAACCGCTTTTCGAGCTGAAGTAACTTTTTTCACAACGGTTTTATCATCGACAGCTGTTTTTTCCGAGACGACTTTCTTTTCTTCCGGTTTTGCGAATTTCAATTTTGCCGACTGCGAAATTGCAAGATTTTCGCCGAGATAAACTTTCTTTGATAGTTTTCCGGAATTTAAAACCTTAAATCTTTCACCGATCATAATCAGTTTCTTTTCAATCAAAGTTTTTGCCTCGACGGTTTCACCATCAGAAAATTTCCGGTTAATTAAATCCAAAGAAATTACTGTTGCTTTTTTTTGCAGTGATTTGAATCCCGGCAATTTGTGAAGTCGCATCGAAAGCGGCGTTTGGCCGCCCTCGAATTTTCGCGGGATATTGTGACCAGAACGCGACTTTTGGCCTTTTGTCCCTCGACCAGCAGTTTTTCCGCCGCCAGCAGAAATTCCCCTGCCAAGTCGGCTGGATTTTTTCGCTTTATTTAATTGCCTGATTTCATGTGATTTCATTTTTTTCTCCCTTAGATTTCTCTCCCGGTTTCTCCCCCTTATTTCCCTTAATCTCCCTTATATTTTCACTCCGGGATTTCATAATTTCGACTTTCGCCGAATCAAACGAAGAGAAAGCTTTGAGCACTGCTTTAACATTGTTGACTTTATTTGCCGAGCCCATGACTTTTGACAGAAGATTTTTAATTCCGGCAAGTTCGGCAACAATTCGAATAACGCCGCCGGCAACGATTGATGTTCCGGCGCCGGCCGGCTTCAAAATTATTTTGGCGCTACCGTCGGAAATTGTCACTTCGTAGGGAATTGTGTCGTTGACAACCGGAACAAGAATCATTCTCTTTTTTGCCTGTGTCACCGCTTTTTTGACACCGACGGAGATCTCCGCCGCTTTGGCAATTCCGTAGCCGATTTTTCCTTTGCGATCACCGATAACAACCAATACGCGAAAACGCATTCGGCGTCCACCTTTGACAACACGAGAAACGCGGGCGATTTCGACAACTCGCTCGTCAAACTCTGACTGCTCCCTTTGTGGTCTGTTTCCAAATTGTCTTTTCTCTGCCATAATAATCCCTTAGAATTTTAATCCGCCGGACCGTGCGCCTTTCGCTAGCGCGGCGACTCGACCGTGATACTTGTAGCCGGAGCGATCGAAAACGACACTCTGGGTTTTATTTTTTATCGCTGCGATGGCGATGTTTTTGCCGACAACTTCGGCGATTTCGACTTTTGACTTTTTGTCTTTGATTTTTAAGCTTGATGCCGAGGCCAAAATTTTTCCATCTTGACCAATAACTTGGGCCGAGATTTCCGAATTCGAACGGAAAACACAAAACCGCGGCAGTGTTGACTTTGCCTTGATTTTATTTCGGATTGAATTTTTTCGCGAATAAACTTTTTTCATTTTTGTTCTTCATTTCGTCATTAGTCATTCTGATTTCAACATTTTATTTTCCCACCGCCTGCGCCGTTTTTCCGGCTTTCTTTTTGATAAATTCGTCGTGGTATTTTATTCCTTTGCCTTTGTAAACTTCCGGTTTTCGAAATTCTCTGACTTTTGCGCAAAAAGCACCGACATCCTCCTTGCTATTTCCCTCGACAACAATTGAATTTTTAATTACCGTCGCCGTCAGATTATCTGGAATCGGAACAACTACCGGATGCGAATATCCGAGACGCATCGTCAGATTGCCATCAGACGAAATAACTGTATAACCGACACCCTTGAAATCAAGCTTTTTTGTAAAGCCGGCGGAAACCCCGGCAATTATATTTTCAATCACCCGTTTTGTTGTGCCGTGAAGCGATCGAAGATTTTTCGAGTCGTCAAGGCGATTGACTTCAAGCGCGCCGTCAATCGTCTTGACATTAATCCCACCAGAAAGTTGAAAGGTTTTCTCGCCGCGAGGACCAGATATTGAAATACTGGTCGGCGCGATTTCGACGCTGACATTTTCTGGGATGATAATTTTTCTTTTTCCGATACGGCTCATGATAGAAAATTAAAGATTAAAAATCAAAGATCAAAATGTTGGTTGGCACTCCGTGCCAGGATTCTTTTTATTTTTTTTATCTGTCATTTTTTTGCGTTAGCTTACCCTGTGGGGATTTTTGATATTTGCATTTTGAATTTTGTTACCAGATTTCGCAAATTACTTCTCCTCCAAGTCCCAATTTTCTTGCCTGGCGCGACTCCATCAAACCCCTTGGCGTTGAAATAATCATATAACCCAAGCCGGTCAGTGGCGTGCGGATATCTTTGGCCTTAATATATTTTCTTCGGCCCGGTTTGCTGATCCTTTTGATATTTTCTATCCGTTTTTCAGCAAAATTAATCGCTAAAATTTTTCTCTTTTCAATTTCTTTAACTTCGAATCCGGCGATAAAATGAAGCTCGGCAAAAATTTTCAAAATCGCTTCCTTGACTCGGGAATAGGAAACTTCGGCGCTTTGGCGTCCGGCGGATTGTCCGTTTCTAATTGTCGTTAGCATTTCGGAAATTGGATCCATGATAAATAGTTAAAAGTGAAAAGTGAAAAGTGAAAAGTGAAAAGTTGTGGTGGCCACTCCGTGGCCGGATTAATTTTAATGTTTTGAATTTTTAGTTGTAGTTTTGCGTTTTACGTTTTTAGTTTTGCGTTATCTTTATTTACCAGCTTGATTTTGTCACACCCGGAACTTCGCCTCGGCCGACCATCTCCCGAAGGCAAATTCGGCAAAGCTGGAATTTGCGATAATAACCGCGAACCCGGCCGCAATTTCGACAACGACGGATTGTCCGGCTGGAAAATTTCGGCTTGCGCAGGGCTTTTGCAATCATTGATTTTTTTGCCATCTTATTTATTCTCCTTTTCAAATGGAAAACCGAAAAGTTCCAAAAGTTTTATTGCTTCCTCTTTGGTTTTGGCTGTCGTTTTAATGTTGACCTGAAGACCAAAAGTTTCCCTGACTTTGTCAAATTTTATCTCGGGAAAAATCGTTTGTTCGCGAATCCCGAGGGAAAAATTGCCAAAGTTATCGAAACTTTTTTTGCTCAGTCCGCGAAAATCACGAATTCGTGGCAAAGCAACAGAAACCAGCCGTTGCAAAAAATCATACATTTTCATACTTCTTAGTGTTGTTGAAATTCCGACAGTTTGACCTTCGCGCAATTTAAAACCGGAAACCGAAACCCGCGATTTGTTGATTCTGGGATGCTGACCACTGATCAGGGCAATATCGCCGGAGATATTTTCCACCATCTCTCTCGAATCTTTGGCCGCACCGGCGCCGACATTAACCGAAACTTTTTCGATTTTCGGGATTTGAAAAACATTTGAGTACTTAAATTCGTCACTCAGCTGTTTTTTTATCTCCTTTTCGTATTTTTCCTTGAAGTTTGGCATAATATTAAGCTTTTGTTTCGGGGAAAATTATTGCTCCTTTGCACTTTCGGCAAACCCGAATTTTCTCCTCTTTGTTCGTCTGATAGCCAACTTTTGTCGGTTTATTGCAACTTGGGCAAATTATCGCCACATTTGATGCCGAAATTTTGGCGTTAATTTCGATAATTCCGCCCTTTGGTGACTTTTTGCTCGGCTTGACGCTTTTCTTGTAAATGTTTCTACCGGCAACAACAATTTTATTTTCAGCTCTAAAAACAGCAGAAACCAGGCCGCTTTTTCCCTTGTCGCGACCGGCTAAAATTATTACATTGTCGTTCTGTTTCAGTTTCATTTTTGATTTATTTGTCATTGGTTATTTGGTATATTCGTTATCCATTTCTGATAATCAGCAACTCGCTAAATGACCTCAGGTGCCAACGAAATTATTTTCATAAACCTGTCTCGAAGTTCGCGCGGAATCGGGCCAAAAACCCGGGTGCCACGAGGAGCGTTGTCTTTGTCAACAATGACGACGGCATTTTCCGAAAATCTGACATAGGAGCCGTCGGGGCGGCGGAAAGGAAATTTTTGCCGGACGATGACTGCTCGGACAACCTCCTTCTTTTTAACTGTCGCCCGTGGCGTTGCAACTTTAACCGAAGCCGAGATAACCTGACCGATTTGGGCTTTGTCGCGCGGCGAATTAAAAAGTGTCGTGATGCACTCGATGATTTTCGCGCCACTATTGTCAGCAACCACAAGTTGTGTTCCCGGTTGAATCATTTTACTCTTTCTTGCTAATCACAATAAAATGAATATCTTTTGCTTGCGGACGAATCTCCTGAATTTCAATGGTATCACCGATTAAAAGGGCAAATGATGGATTTTTAGCTTTGATTTTATGGTTAACGGAAAATCTCTTACCGTAAAGCCGATGAACTTTTGTTCGCTCGACATCAACAACAACCGTTCCGGTCATCGCGACCGAAGAAACTTTTCCGGTCAAAATTCTGCCATTGTTAGATTTTTTATCCATTTTTTTCCTTTGTAATTTCTTCGACTTTCGCCAATAATCTGCCGGTCAAAATCGTTTTTATTCTGGCAATGTCGTGACGATTTTCGGAAATTTTATTAAATCCTTTGTATTTTTGATTGGCAATATCAATTTTTTTGATCATCGTTTCCGACTGCAATTTGAAAATCTCCTTCTGTAAATCAGAATCATTCATGGCAACTAATTTTTTGTAGCGTTCTTTGGATTTCATGTTGGTAAATCAAAGATCAAATATCAAAAATCAAAATTTTGGTCGGCACTTCCATGCCGGGATTTTTCTTTATTTCTTTTTTTGTTTGTCATTTTGATTTTTGATATTTGCATTTTGATATTTTACTCCCCCTTTACCAAAAACTTGGTCTTGACTCGAAGTTTGTAAGCCGCCAACCGCATCGCTTCCTTCGCCGATTCAAGCGGAACACCATCCATTTCAAACATAATCGTTCCCGGTTTAACAACAGCGGAAAAGTGATCAACAGCGCCTTTCCCCGAACCCATCGGGACTTCGGCTGATTTCAAAGTTATCGGTTTGTCGGGAAAAATTCGAATCCAAATTTGGCCGCCGCGCTTGATATATCTGGTCATCGCTCGACGGGCGGCTTCAATTTCCCTAGCGGTAATCCAGCCGCGATCAAGTGATTTTAAGGCAAAGGAACCAAAATTAATTTCAAAACCGCGCGTTGCGTCGCCGCCCCGCTTGCCCCTCTGCTGCTTGCGATGTTTCATTTTTTTTGGCTGAAGCATAATTTATCCTATGACTTTGATTTTAGAATTATCCTTGAATTGTAAATCCCAATTCGCCTTTATAAACCCAGACCTTGATTCCGACGACGCCGTAAGTGGTGAAGGCCGGCACCGAAGCAAAGTCAATTGAACTTTTCAATGTTGAAAGTGGCACCAGGCCGAAAGTTGCTTTTTCGCTCCTGGCAATGTCGGCACCGTTTAGGCGGCCGGAAATCTGGATTTTAATTCCTTTGACGCCAGCGCTTTGGGCTTTTTCAATCGCCTGTTTCATCGCTCGGCGGAAGGGGATTCGTTTTTCGATTTGGGCAACAATATTTTGAGCAACAACATTGGCGTCAACATCGGGATTTTTTATCTCCTCAATATTAATTTTAATTTTACTGTCACCAAGAAATTTTTCAATCTCGGACTTGATTTTTTCCGCACCAACGCCGCCACGACCAATAATGACACCCGGTCTGGCGGTTTTAATTGTGATCGTCACCTTGTTGGCGTCGCGATCAATTTCAACCTTTGACACCGCCGCCGATTTATATTCTTTTAGAATATGTTTACGAATTTGCAAATCCTGATGGAGATACTGCGCATAATTTTTTCCACGGCCAAACCAACGAGATCTCCAGTTCTCGTTAATTTTCATTCGCCAACTTGTCGGATTAACCTTTTGGCCCATCCCCTATTCCTTTCTTTTTTTATCCCCTAATTTCCCTTTATCTCCCTTAATTTCATCTGACAAGGTGAGTGTCAACCGGCTCTGCTTTTTAACAATCGGCATATAAGAGCCCTTGGAAACCGGCGTTCCCCGTTTCAATCGCGGACCATCCGAGCAAACGATTTTTGAAATTATCAAATTTTTTTCCTCAATCTCGGACGACTTTGCGTTGGCGATCGCCGAAATTAATGCATCGTTTATGATTCTTGGCGCTTTGCCGGATTGGAGTCGCAAAATATCTCTCGCATGAACAGCCAGTTTTCCGCGGACGAAATTAACCGCCGGGCGCAATTTGCGCGGCGAAATCCGTAAATATTTACTTGTGACTGAAATTTCCACGATAGATAAATTAAAGATTAAAAATCAAAGATTAAAATGATAAATCAAAAAGTTAAAAAACTTCCCGGCACGGAAGTGCCGACCAAAATTTTGATTTTTGATATTTGATTTTTGATTTTTTATTTGTCATTTTGATTTTTTCTAGCTTTAGCTGACCCTGTGGGGATATTTGCATTTTGATCTACATTTTTCGGACTTGATCCCGTCTCCTCCTCTTTCGCCATTCTGCCACCGTGGCGGCGGAATTTGCGAGTCGGCGAAAATTCACCGAGCTTGTGGCCGATCATATCTTCGACAACAAAAATCGGTATATGCTCCTTGCCGTTGTGAACCGCCATCGTCACGCCAACCATTTCCGGAAAAATCACGCAGGCGCGCGACCAGGTTTTGATCAGCATTTTACCACCGGTTTTCTTGGCAGCGACAACTTTTTTGTAAACCCGCGGATCAATGTATGGTCCTTTTTTTGAAGAACGTGACATTATTTGCTCCTACGTTTAATTATGAATTTCTGGTTTCGGTTCTTTTTATTTCTCGTTCTGTGACCTAGAGCCGGCATTCCCCACGGAGTTTTTGGTCCCGGCATACCGATCGAAGTTCCGCCTTCGCCACCACCGTGCGGATGATCAACTGGATTCTTGGCTTTACCACGAACTGTTGGCCGAATTCTTTTATGTCGCATCCGACCAGCCGAACCAAAACTGACATTCATCGCTTCGGCATTCCCAACCGCGCCGATTGAAGCGTAGCAGTTTGCCGGAACATGACGGACTTCAGAACTTGGAAGTTTTAAGGTGGCGATATTGTTTTCAACACCCAAAAGCGTGGCGTAATTTCCAGCGCTTCGACAGATTTTTCCGCCCCGTCCGGGCATAATTTCAATGTTAAAAATCGTCGAGCCGACGGGAATTTGAGAAATTTTCGTCCGGTTTCCTGATCGAACAGCAACACCCTCGCCACACTCGACACTGCCCCCGACTTTCATCTTATCAGTTGCCAGAATATAGTCAAGTTTTCCGCTCTGATACTCAATTTTTGCAATATTGGCCGAACGGTTTGGGTCGTAATCAATACTAACGATTTTTGCCTTGTTTTCCACCAGATTACCAAAATTAACCAAGCGATAAAATCTTTTTTCTCCACCGCCACGATGTGCAACCGTAATTCGGCCGGTGTTATTTCGACCGGCATTTTTTGTCAGAACCGCGCGCAACGATTTCGGCGTTTTCTCTTTTGAAAGAGCAGAAAAATCGAGATAACTGGTACCGCGCTTGGAATTTGTCAGTGGTCGAATGATTTTCGTCGCCATTATTTTTCTTCTTTCTTAATTTCTTTTTTCTTTTCAATTTTTTCCGGCTGTTTTTCTTGCTTACGGCTTACTGGCTTATCACTTACAGCTTTCTTTTCCTCTTCCGTTTCAAAAATCGCAATTTTCTCACCAGCTTTCAAGGTAACATAAGCTTTTTTGATATCTGATCGTTTGCCGATTTTTCGGCCGGTTTTTTTGATTTTGCCCGATATATTTATCATTCGAACCGCTTTAACCTTAACTTTGAAAAGTTTTGTTATCTGTTCAGCGACAAGATGCTTATTTGCCGACGAGGTCACGCGAAAGACATAAACTCCCTTCCCGGCCAAGGAGAAGCTTTTTTCGGAAATCACTGGATTTTTAACTGTGATTTTTTGCATCTGCTTTCTCCTTCGAACTAAATGTTTCCTCCAAATCTTTAAGCGATTCTTTGGTGAAAAGAAGCGAATCGGCCGACAAAAATGACAAAATATCAAGATGTTTCGCCGATATTAGTGTTACGCCGGCGATGTTGCGGAAAGATTTCTTACTATTTTCATCGCCTGATGTGAAAAATCCGATTTTACCAGAAAGTGGAAGTTTTTCGATAACAGACGATGCTTTTGAGGTTTTCGGTTCGGAAAATTTTAATTCAGAAATGCCGCAAACGACTTTGTCTTTGACTTTGCTGGAAATTATCGTTAAAATTGCCGACCGACGCTCCTTTTTGTTCATTTTGAGGGAGTAGTTTCGTAGATTGTTTGGGCCAAAAGTGATACCGCCACCGACAAAAATCGGCGATCGGCGCGAGCCGTGTCTAGCTCGGCCGGTGCCTTTTTGTTTCCAGGGTTTTTTGCCAGTGCCACTTACTTCGCTTCGGTCTTTGGTTGAAGCAATCACACTACGACTCGAGTTTCTGACATAGCGAATATACTCCAAAAGTTTAGCGTCGGAAATCTCCGAAACCAAACTTTTGGGGTATTCGACCGATAAATCTTTTTCACCACTGGTTTTGTAAAAATCAATTTTCATTTTTTTATAAGTTTCTTAAGTGACTTAAGTTACTTAACCGATGATTCTGACTTCGCTTCCAAATTTTCCCGGAATTGCTCCGGCAATCAGCATAATATTTTCTTTGGCATCAACGGCGAGAATTTCCAGATTCTTGGTTGTGACGCGCTCGTCACCTTTGTGGCCCGGCATTCGCTGGCCTTTGATAACATGTTGCGGATAACCGGCGCCGATCGAGCCGACTCGACGTTGCTGATTCGAACCGTGCGATTTCGGACCCTGAACAAAGTGATATCGTTTGATTGTGCCGGCAAAACCTTTACCTTTACTTTGACCGATTACTTTGACAAAGTCCCCGATTTCGAATTTCTCGACTGAGACAATGTCACCAACCTTAAACTCTTTGACGATCTCTTCATCAGCCCGAAATTCCATCAGCTTGGTTTTTTTTCGATTCTGAATTTTGACTTTGACGGCGGAATATCCAACTTTTTTTGGTTCCAAAATTTCAAAAATTTCCGTCGGTTTAGCTTCGACCGCCGTCACTGCTCGGACCATCTCGTTTTGGTCAAAAACCCGAGTCATCCCAAGTTTTTTTCCGACTAAAATTTTCATACTGTTATCCAAATCACTTAAGTTTCTTAAGTCACCTGAGCAACTCAAGAAAAACAAATTTCCATGGAACTACTCCAAAAGTTTAGAGTGTTGTCCACGGCTTGATATTTTTATATTTTCCCCTGATAGTTGTCCAGCTCTTTCCAAGAAAGGGCTGGACAACTTATCAAAACAAAATTTCTTAAATTTCCTAGGATTTTGCCGTGTTAATTCCGCCTGCCCCCTCGTAGCCCAAAGGGCGAAGTGGGGGTGTCAAAATCCGTGGGCTTACATCTTTATCTCGATATCCACTCCCGCCGGCAAATCCAGCGACATCAACGAATCAATTGTTTTCGGTGTCGGGTTTATGACATCAATCAAACGTTTGTGAACTCGCATTTCAAACTGCTCGCGACTGTTTTTGAAAACATTCGGCGATTTGATAACGCAAGTTTTAGAAATATCGGTCGGCAAAGGAACCGGGCCAACAACTTGGGCGCCTGTTCGATTTGCCGTTTCAATTATCTGGCTGGCCGATTTGTCAATAATTCGATAATCGTAGGCCTTTAATTTGATCCGAATTTTTTGTTTGACCACTTCTTTTGCTGGCATAAGAAAGTTTAAAGTGTAAAACGAAAAGTGTAAAATATTGTAGTCTCTCCGTGACTGGATTATTCTTAAAGTTTTAAATTTTTAGTTATAGTTTTGCGTTTTTCGCTTGTAGTTTTTAGTTATTTTACAATCTTAGTAACAACGCCGGCTCCAACCGTCTTGCCACCTTCTCGGATAGCAAATTTCAAATTCTCTTCCAGGGCAACCGGAACGATAAGTTTGACTTTAACTTGAACAGTGTCGCCAGGCATAACCATTTCGCCATCAAATTCAACTTCACCGGTGACATCAGTTGTTCGGATGTAGAATTGCGGTTTGTAACCCTTGGTAAACGGCGTGTGTCGGCCACCTTCCTCTTTGGTCAGAATATAAACCTCGCCCTCAAATTCGGTGTGTGGCGTGACAGTTCCCGGTTTAGCCAAAACCTGGCCGCGCTCAATATCTTCGCGTTCGATTCCACGAAGCAAAACTCCAATGTTGTCTCCGGCCTGACCCTGGTCAAGCATTTTCTTGAACATTTCAACGCCGGTGACGACAGTTTTTGTTGTCTTTTTGATACCGACAATTTCAATTTCTTCGTTGACCTTGACAACTCCGCGTTCGACTCGTCCGGTGGCAACGGTTCCTCGACCTTTGATCGAGAAAACATCCTCAACCGGCATCAAAAACGGTTTGTCAATATCGCGAACCGGCTCGGGAATCCAAGTGTCAACGGCTTCGATTAAATCCTTAATTGATTTGACCGCATCCGGATCGTCGGACAAAGCTTTAAGCGCGCTTCCACGAATAATCGGCGTGTTGTCGCCGTCATATTCATATTTGGTCAAAAGTTCGCGAATCTCCATTTCAACCAAGTCAATAAGTTCCGGATCGTCAACCATGTCAATTTTATTTAGAAAGACGACCATTTTCGGCACGCCAACCTGATTGGCCAGAAGAATGTGTTCGCGAGTTTGCGGCATCGGTCCGTCGGCGGCGGAAACGACCAAAATCGCTCCGTCCATCTGAGCGGCACCGGTGATCATATTTTTAACATAATCGGCGTGACCAGGACAATCAACATGAGCATAATGCCGTTTGTCTGATTCATATTCTTGGTGGGAAGTAGCGATTGTAATTCCTCGCTCTTTTTCCTCCGGAGCATTGTCAATTTCGTCGAATCGTTTTTCGACCGCTTTGCCCTCTTTCGCCAGAACATGAGTAATCGCCGCGGTTAGAGTGGTCTTACCGTGGTCAACATGTCCGATTGTGCCAACATTTACATGTGGCTTTGTTCGTTCGTACTTTTCTGCAGCCATGGTGCTCTCCTTGTTAAATGATTTTTATTTGACTTACTTATAGTTTATATTAAATTTTGACAAATGTCAACAGTTTATTATAAAGGAAATTCGTACACGGATTTCATTACGCGGATAATCACGGATTGATGCCATCGGCAGGGTTAATTCCGTGTCAAAATCTGTGGGCTTACACTTTATTTCCCAGCGGAAATCCCATCCGCAATATTTCTCGGCACTTCGGCGTAGTGGTCGAATTCCATTGTATAATTTCCCCGGCCTTGTGTCATCGAGCGAAGCGATGTAGAATATCCGAACATTGACGCCAACGGAACTTTTGAATCAATAACTTTTGCTCCGGCTCGGTCTGACATTTCTTCAATTTGTCCGCGTTTGGCGTTTAAGTCGCCGACAATGTCGCCGGTATACTCTTCGGGGATTGTGACTTCAACTTTCATAATCGGCTCGAGAATTACCGGACTGGCTTTTTTGAAACCTTCCTGAAACGCCAAAGAGCCGGCAATTTTGAACGCCATTTCCGACGAGTCAACATCGTGATAAGTTCCGTCATATAATGTCACTTTGGTATCAACAACCGGATAACCGGCGATGACACCTTTGTTCATCGCTTCGCGAACTCCGGCCTCAACCGGCGCAATAAATTCCCTAGGTATTGCGCCGCCAACAATTTTGTTGATAAATTCAAAACCGGCACCTTCCTCATTCGGTTCGATTTCAAGATAAACATGGCCATATTGACCGCGACCACCGGATTGGCGAATATACTTTCCTTCCTGTTTGACGCTGGCGCGAATTGTTTCTTTGTAGGCAACTTGCGGCGCGCCGATATTGGCCTCAACTTTAAATTCCCGTTTCATTCGATCAACAATAATTTCCAAGTGAAGCTCGCCCATGCCCTCGATAATCGTTTGGCCGGAATCAACATCAGTGTGAACGCGAAAAGTCGGGTCCTCTTCCGCCAATCGAGCCAGAGCGACGCCCATTTTCTCCTGATCAGCTTTGGTTTTCGGCTCGATGGCAATTGAAATTACCGGTTCTGGAAAAGTTATTTCTTCCAGAATATATTTATGATTCGGATCGCACAAAGTGTCACCGGTTGATGTCGCTTTTAAGCCAACAGCGGCGGCAATTTCACCGGAATATACCTCGGGAACATCTTCGCGGTGATTAGCGTGCATCCGCAAAATTCGGCCGATTCGTTCCTTTTCACCGGAGCGAGTATTTAGAACATAACTGCCGGACTCGAGTTTTCCGGAGTAGACGCGGAAAAAAGTTAGTTTTCCAACAAACGGATCGGCGGCAACTTTGAACGCCAAAGCAACAAACGGGCCGTCATCGGAAACCGGCAAATTTAACTCCTCATCGGATCCCAATTTCTTGGCGATAGTTTCCGGAATATCTAGCGGCGACGGCAGATAATCAATAACGGCATCAAGCATCGGCTGAACACCCTTGTTTTTCAGTGCCGAGCCGGCAAAAACCGGATAAATTTGATTATTGATTGTCGCGTTTCGAAGCGCTGATTTTAACTCGGCAATTGTGATTTCCTCGCCGGCAAGATATTTTTCCAAAAGCCGATCATCGGTTTCAACAATACTCTCGATCATCTCCGCCCGATATTTTTCCGCTTGATCTTGCATCTCGCTCGGAATTTCTTCAATATCATAATTTTTACCTAAATCCTCGGATTTCCAG
>JAPLVH010000020.1:20923-30930 GCA_026397205.1 Candidatus Berkelbacteria bacterium
CATTTCCATCAAATCAACAACACCGCGAAATTCGCTCTCTTTTCCGATTGGCAATTGCAATGCTACGGCATTTGCCCGAAGTTTGTCTTTGATTGATTCATGACTCATATAAAAATCGCCGGCAATCGCATCAAGTTTGTTGATGAAGCAAATTCGCGGCACATTGTATTTGTCGGCTTGGCGCCAAACGGTTTCCGATTGCGGTTCAACACCATTTTTGCCGTCGAATACAACGACGGCACCATCAAGAACTCGAAGTGACCGTTCGACTTCGACGGTAAAATCAACATGGCCGGGAGTGTCAATGATGTTGATTCGATAATCGTGCCAAAAGCAAGTTGTCGCTGCTGAAGTGATAGTAATGCCACGTTCTTTTTCCTGTTCCATCCAGTCCATCTCGGCTGCACCCTCATGAACTTCGCCAATTTTGTGTTTTTTTCCGGTATAGAAAAGCACCCGTTCGGTGACGGTCGTTTTTCCGGCATCAATGTGAGCGGCAATGCCAATGTTTCTGGTTTTGTCTAGTGGATAATCGCGAGCCATAATATTTAGTAATTATTCTTCGAACGAAGTGAGAAGTATTTCGTCGTCATTGGTTATTTGGACTATTCGTCAACTTGTCATCCGTAACTTTAGCGAAGGATGATCCATTCCTGATAATTTCCAAAGTAAAACAAAAAAATCCCCAAATTTCTTATACCTAATTTATAGTATCATAAATTTTCCATCAATGTCAACACAAATTTTATTGACAATGGATTATTATTCGCATATACTAAAAATGTCGCTATCCAATAAAGCGAGGTGCCAAGATGCCAGATTTCGCCAAAATAATTGTATCGCCAACGCTGAGAAGACAAATCAAGGATACGGGAAAATTGCCAGCAGTTATCGGACAGATCAAGAAGGAAATGCATCAAAAAATGATAGATTCCCCAAACCCAAGAATCTTTACCGTTGATTACGCCCAAAACATCATAAAGCGAGATTTGAGACCAGAATTTTGTAGCAACACAAATTCTGGCAAACCACTTTGCATTCGTTTTCATCTGTCTTATAATATTTCCGATTTCACATCCGATGCAATCAGAAAACTTATTTCAGAAATTCAACCAATTGCAAATCTCGACGCGGATGAATTCGTTTTAGATCGCAGCGGAAAAATCCCGCGAGCGATGACCAAACTCGAAGGCGCCGAACTGGCACTGAAACAAGTCAAAAATGCTAAAGAACTTCATCATCAATCCGGTGGACCAGCAGTTTATCGGCATCACTCTACCTCTGATTGTTTCGATATTACTGTCCGCCAAGTTGAAAAAACAATTTCTGATTTGAAAAAGTAATTCCCCGCCACGACACCAGTCGTGGTTTTTTTGTTTAGGTTCACTCCCTCACTTTGATACGCTAGCGTATCAAAGTGAGGGATCAAATCATGACTATTGTATTAAATAGTGCTAATATGTGAAAAACTTTCTGCAAATACTTACGATCGGAAATATTTACAGAATTTTTATTTTGATATGAAAAAAGACAGGCACTAACCTGTCTTTGAAGTTTTTGCTTCGATCAATGCTCGAAGCGCAATATATTGCTCGTCAAGAAATTTCTTTGTTGCCCGTTTGCCAATAATCGGGGTAAGATAACCTGTCGTTGACCGCAAATGATCTTTTGCGCGATTAATCGCTTCAGAAATGTGAATGGACCCTTCCATCGTTGTGACAATTTCTTTTTTTGGGATTTTGCCCATATGTTTTGAATCCAAGGCATGTTGAAGGGTATCATGCATACCACGTGGAACAAGAAAATAAATTCGGTCTGTGTCGTTTCTCTCTTTGTAATCTGGAATCGCGACGATGGCTCCGGTTGGTTTCTTATCCACATATTCCCAAATCATACGGTAACCATAACGGCTCAAATCAATTCCCATTTCTGTAAGTTTTTCATCCAGATTTTCCTCACCAAAAACTTCAGCATATGCTTCTCGAACCACTCCAGGCAAAAGTGTCGGATCAGCTTCAATCTGTTTGCGCATCCGTATTTGCAACTCGGCAGAAAATGGCATCGTCAACGCCTCCTTGTGTATCGGGTGATGTATACATTATATCAAAACTATTTAGTATATGTCAAGCAAACCAAAAACTCCACCTGTGAGGCGGAGTTTTTGTATACTATATTATACTATATATAGTAGGATAAGTCAAAAATCAAAAGTCAAAGGTCAAAAGTGAAAACCGGGAAAACTATTGTGGATTCCCGTCTAAATCGGGAATGACCCATTCGACAAGCTCAGGGCAGGCAAATTTACAGCCGTGCAAAGTGGGCGAAGGCTTTGTTGGCGTCGGCCATGCGGTGAGTATCTTCTTTCTTCTTGATTGCCGAGCCGGTGTTGTTGCAAGCATCAATCATTTCACCGGCCAATTTGTCAGCCATACCGGCACCTTTTCGGGCGCGAGCGGCGTTTATTACCCAGCGAAGCGCCAGGGTTTCTCGGCGAACGCGACTAACTTCCATTGGAACTTGATAGTTGGCGCCGCCAATTCGTTTGGCTTTAATCTCCAAAAGCGGTCCGACATTTTTCAAGACCCGATCTAGAACTTCCGTCGGCTCGATGCCGATTTTTGCCGAAGCTTTTTCCAAGGCACTGATAACTAAACGCTCGGCAATTGACTTCTTGCCGTTTTCCATTACATAGTTGATATATTTAGAAATCAAAGTCGAGCCGAATTTTTTGTCCGGCGATAGCGTTGGTTTTTTGATTTTTTGATGACCCCTAGACATAATAGAAAATTAAATATCAAATGCAAAAATCAAAATTGTGGAAGTCACTTCATGGCTGAATTTATATTTTTTACATTTTTATTTGTCATTTTGATTTTTGATTTTTAATCTTTGATTTTCTTTGCTCCGTATTTGCTTCGACCCTGTTTGCGATCTTTAACGCCGGCCAAATCGAGTTTGCCTCGGATAATATGATATCGCATACCCGGCAAGTCCTTGACTCGACCGCCGCGAATCATCACAATCGAGTGCTCCTGTAAAGTGTGACCCTCACCGCCGATATAAGCATTAACTTCCATGCCGTTCGTCAAACGAACTCGAGCGAATTTTCGCAGAGCCGAGTTCGGTTTTTTCGGCGTCATCGTCGAAACCTTGGTGCAAACGCCGCGTTTTTGCGGGCAACCTTTGGCGATCACCACCGGTTTGTTCTTCAAAAAATTGAACGTATGTTTAATCGCCGTAGTTTTCGCTCTGCTCTTTGATTTTTTTCGTCCGTGTCGGACGAGTTGATTGATTGTAGGCACGATAGAAAGATTAAAGATTAAAATGTAAAAATCAAAATGTTGGTAGCCGCTCCGTGGCTGGATTTAATTCTTTTTAGATTTTTATTTGTCATTTTTTTGCGATAGCTTACCCTGTGGGGATTTTTGATATTTGATCTTTGATTTGCTATTAGATTATATCTCATAAACCCCAAAAAGTAAACTAATTTCTAGCGATTTCACGGTATCCGGTTCCTGCCGGAATTTTTCGGCCGATGATGACATTCTCCTTTAATCCGCGCAGATGATCAACCGAGCCGGTGATCGCGGCGTTGATCAGGATGGATGTCGTCTCCATAAACGAAGCGGCCGACAGAAAGCTCTCGGTTTTCAGGGCAACGCGAGTAATTCCCATGACGATATCCTGAAAAGCAATTTGACGCTTGCCGGCGGCTTTTAGATCACGATTTTTGCGCATAACTAACGAACGGTCAATAACGCCGCCTTCGAGCAGATCGGAGTCGCCGGGATCGGCAATTCGGCATTTGGAGTTCATTTGGCGAACGACAACTTCCAAATGTTTGTCGTTAATATCCTGCCCCTGCGAAGCATAAATTTTCTGAACCTCAGTCATAATGTAGCGGGTGGTAAAATCGCGACCGGCAAGTTCGTCGGCACTTTGCAAATCCAGATGACCATCAGTCAGGATATGGCCGCGTTTTATCTGCTGGCCATTCTCAACTTTGATTCCGACCATCTCTGAAACCGAATACTCTTTGAGTGCCCTTCCTTTGGAGACGACAAAAACCGCGCCATCAGTAATTTTCACTGCGCCGGCAGATTTCGTTCGAATCGGCGATTGGTTTTCGTCAGACGGTGTAGCAATAATTTGTTTTGATTTCACAAGCTGACCGCTCTTAACCTGAAGCTCAAAATTTTCCGGAATTTGGTATTCAGTTTCCGTCTGACCACGACCTGAGACGGAAATAATAATTTTATTTTTATCCTTGCGGACGGAGACATCACCATCAATTTCGGAAATTATCGCCGGATTTCGTGGCGATCTGGCCTCAAAAAGTTCGCCGACTCGTGGCAGACCGGAGGTAATATCCTCGCCGGCGGCGCCACCAGTGTGGAAAGTTCTCATAGTCAATTGGGTTCCCGGTTCACCGATTGCCTGGGCGGCGACAATGCCAACGGCCGAACCGATCTCGACCAAATGTCCGGTCGCCAAATCCTCGCCGTAGCAGTGTTGACAGATTCCCCACTCCTGTTCGCAAAGAAGAAGCGAACGAATTTCGACTTCAACAGCGCCAGAAGCGATAATTTTATCGGCGACCAGGGCGGTAATCAAAGTATTTTTCGGGAAACCAGCGACAGTTTTGTGTAATGTTCGACCGATAAAATGTTTGCGCCAGTCATCATTTATTGACTGATAAAATGCTTTTCGAACAACAAGACCATTTTTAGTTCCACAATCAAGGTTGGTGACGACTGTGTCCTGCGAAACATCAACCAAACGCCGAGTCAAATAGCCGGCTTCAGAAGTTCGCAGCGCGGTGTCGGCACGACCTTTTCGCGAGCCGTGAGACGAGACGAAGTATTCGAAAACCGACAAACCCTCTTTGAAGTTTGATTTAATCGGCAGTTCGATAATATTTCCCGTCGGGTCGGCAACCAAACCTTTCATTCCGGCCATCTGGTTTAACTGCGAAACTTTTCCTTGGGCGCCAGAGACGCGGATGATGTTGATGTCATTGTCACCGGCAAAGTTCGAGAGCATCGCTTCTTGTAAGACACCTTGAGCCGCCATCCAAATCTCAACCGTTTTTGAATATCGTTCTTCGTCGGTTATCAGTCCGCGGCGACACTGTTGGTTTACAACCTCCAGCTGATCTTCGGCGTTTTTCAAAATCGCTTTTTTCTCTGTCGGAACTTGAATATCAAAGGCGGAAAAGGTGATACCACTTCGCTCGGAGTATCTAAAACCCATCTCCTTGATTTTGTCAACAAAAGAAGCGGTTCGATCAAGTCCGGCAATCTTAAACGATTCGGAAATTAATTTGGCGATCTCTTTTTTGTCAAAGTCGTAATTTCGAAAGCCAAGCTCCTCGGGAATAATTTGATTAAAGATAATACGGCCAACCGAAGTTTCAATTAACTCATCAGCAATTTGAACTTTGATTTTAGCTTTTAAGCCAATGGCACCAAAATTATAAGCCAGAATCGCCTCTTTTGCTGTGCCAAAATATTTATCTTCGCCCGGTTGACCCGGAAGAATTGTGGTCAAAAAGAAACAGCCCAAAATCATATCGAGTGTCGGTGAAATCACCGGTTCGCCCGATGACGGCTTTAGAAGATTTTTCCGCGACAGCATAATCTCTGCCGCCTCGGTTTGGGCATCAGCCGAGAGTGGTAGATGAACCGCCATCTGGTCACCATCAAAGTCGGCGTTAAAAGCCGGGCAAACCAAGGGATGAATTTTAATCGCCTTGCCCTCGATCAAAACCGGCTGAAAGGCCTGAATTCCCAAACGGTGCAAGGTCGGGGCGCGATTCAAAAGAACATGGGCATCCTTGGTGATATCCTCTAAAATATCCCAGACAAACGGTTCATTTTTGTCAATCAGTCGAGTGGCATTTTTGACATTGTGAACATAACCCTCAGAGATCAATCGGCCGATAACGAACGGCTTGAAAAGCTCCATCGCCATCACTTTCGGCAGACCGCACTGGTGAAGTTTCAGCTCCGGACCGACAACGATGACCGAACGGCCGGAGTAATCAACCCGTTTGCCCAAAAGATTTTGGCGGAAACGACCCTGTTTGCCACGGAGCATATCAGAAAGCGATTTTAATTTTCGCCGGTTGTTGGTTGTCGTTGTTGCTCGACCACGGCGGGCGGAGTTGTCAATTAGTGCATCAACCGCTTCTTGGAGCATTCGCTTTTCGTTTCGGCAAATTACCTCCGGTGCACCCTGATTAATCAGCCGCTTAAGCCGGTTGTTGCGATTGATGACTCGACGATAAAGATCATTAAGGTCGGAGGCAGCGAAGCGGCCGCCATCAAGTTCAACCATCGGTCAAAGGCCAATAGTTTTTGACGATTGATGCTCAAGATTTTTTATCTCCTCTTCAATGTTAAAGTTCTCCAAAAGATCAAGAATCGCTTCGGCGCCGATACCGACGCGGACAACATTTCCGTAACGGTGCGAGAGGTTAAAAAATTCTCGTTCGGTGATAATTTTTCCGACCCGAAGATTTTCCAGCTCGGCTTTGGCAGTTTTGTAAGCACTGTTAATTTCATCCGAGGAGATTTTTTTTGACGCCGAGGATTCCGAGGGATCGGCAGAGGAGATTTTCTCCTCTTTGAGATTTAGAAACTCCTTTTCAATTTTCGCCAAAACCTCGGTCCGAAGATCATTGTTGACCTCGACGATGACAAAAGAAGCGAAGTAAATTATCCGCTCAAGATCGGCCGAGGAGAGATCAAGAATCTGACCCAAAGTGCAAGGCACCGAGCGGACATACCAGATGTGGGCAACCGGAACAACGAGATCAATGTGCCCCATCCGAACGCGGCGAACAGAACTTTTAGTCACTTCAACACCGCATTTGTCGCAAACAACACCAGAGTAACGGACTTTGCGATATTTACCGCAATAGCACTCCCAATCCTTGACCGGACCGAAAATATTTTCGGCAAAAAGACCGTCGCGTTCCGGCTTTTGGGTTCGGTAGTTGATCGTCTCCGGTTTTAGGACTTCGCCGTGAGACCAGGAAAGTATCTCCTCCGGCGAGGCAACCGCAAGTCGCATTGATTTAAAATCAACAACATTGACCGCATCTTTTACTTCAACTTTTTCCATAAACTTCCTTTAGCTTAAGTATCTTAAGTGACTTTAGTAACTTATGTTTATTCCACTACTTCCTCCGAAATCAGATCCTCTTCCTCGGAAATCTGTTCAGCCGCCAATTCGGTTAGCTTTTCATCAATCTCCTCGTCAAGTTCCGACTTCTCCTCCGGCGCCGTTTCGACGGTGATTTCATCGGCCTCCTCCGGTTTAATCGCCAGATTTTTATCGGCTTGAAGTTCGACTTTAAGTCCAAGGGATTGCAACTCTTTAATTAATAGATTAAAGGCCTCCGGCACATTTGGATTTTGAATTTTCTCGCCCTTGATAATTGATTCGTAGGCTTTGCTCCGACCAACAACATCATCGGATTTTATCGTTAAAAGCTCCTGTAAAATATTCGAAGCACCGTAGGCCTCGATCGCCCAAACCTCCATTTCGCCAAACCGCTGGCCGCCAAATTGGGCTTTTCCGCCGAGCGGTTGCTGGGTGATCATCGAATACGGGCCGATTGACCGGGCGTGCATCTTATCATCAACCAGATGGAAAAGTTTCATCATATAAATCGTCCCGACGACGGTTCGGTGGTCGTACGGTTGACCGGTTCGGCCGTCATGAAGCTGAATTTTTCCGTCCTCCGGCAGACCGGATTTTTTAAGTTCTAACCTAATATCGTCAAGCTTGACTCCGTCCAGCGACGGCGATGCCATTTTCTGACCGTTTTTCTCGATCGCCCAGCCCAAATGAGTTTCAAAAAGCTGACCGATGTTCATTCGACTCGGAACGCCCAGGGGATTTAGAATTATGTCAACCGGTTTGCCGTCGGGCATAAATGGCATATCCTCCTCCGGCAAAATTGTCGAGATAACACCTTTGTTGCCGTGACGTCCAGCTAATTTGTCACCAACAGAAATCTTTCGCAACTGGGCAATTGAGACCTCAACCAGCTGATAAACACCAGCCGGCAGTTCGTCGCCCGATTCGCGGGAGAAAATTTTGACATCAACAACTTTTCCCCGCTCGCCGTGTGGCAAACGGAGCGAAGAATCGCGAACATCTTTGGCTTTCTCACCGAAAATCGCCCGCAGAAGTTTCTCCTCGGCCGAAAGTTCAGTTTCACCTTTTGGCGAAATTTTACCGACGAGGATATCGCCGGCGGTCGTTTCAGCGCCAACGCGAATTATGCCATTTTCATCAAGATTTGACAGCGCCTCTTCGGAAACATTTGGAATGTCACGGGTCAAAACCTCCGGACCTAGTTTGGTGTCACGAACCTCAATCGAATATTTTTCAATGTGAATTGAAGACAGAATGTGCTCCTTGACCAGCCGGTCGGAGATAATAATCGCATCTTCGAAGTTTCCACCGCCCCAGGACATAAAGGCGACGCGCAAATTTCGGCCGAGGGCAATTTCGCCGTTCTCTGTCGCCGAACCGTCAGCCAAAAGATCGCCGGCTTGGACTTTATCGCCAACAACAACCCGCGGAAGATGATTAATAACCGTGCCCTGATTTGAGCGGACAAATTTCGAGAGAAAATATTCACGCTGTTTATTATTTTTTTCCTTGACTCGAATCAAAAATGAGGAAACATGCGTCACTTCGCCATCGGCAACAGCCAGAACAATTTGGCCGGAGTCCCTGGCGGCGGCCAACTCCATTCCGGTACCGATTGTCGGCGATTCCGGCGCGACCAAAGGCACCGCTTGCCGCTGCATATTGGCGCCCATCAACGCTCGGGCGGCATCATCATGCTCGATGAAGGGAATCAGGGCAGCGGTAACCGAGATAATCTGTTTCGGCGAAACATCCATAAAGTGGACATTGATTGCCTCATCAATCGTCGGCTCGCCAGCGTGGCGCACGATAACCCGTTTGTCTTTTATATAACCTTTTTCGTCAATTTCAACTGATGCCGGCGCAATCACCGTGTCCTCTTCCTGGCTGGCGTCGAGGTAGACAACATCATCAGTGACTCGAGATTTATTTCCGACCCGAATCACTTTTCGGTACGGCGTTTCGATGAAACCGAATTCGTTAATTTTGGCGTATGATGCCAAGTAGCCGACCAGGCCGATGTTCGGGCCCTCCGGCGTTTCGATCGGGCAGATGCGGCCGTAGTGAGTGACATGAACATCGCGAACTTCAAAACCAGCCCGTTCGCGTGAAAGCCCACCCGGTCCGGTCGCCGACAAAGTTCGCTTATGCTCGAGCTCGGAAAGCGGATTGGTTTGATTCATAAATTGCGACAGTTGTGACGATGCAAAAAATTCCTGGAGTGAGGCGACGATCGGCCGAGAGTTTATCATCTGAACCGGCGTTGCATCGGCCGGCTCGGCGATACTCATTCGATCGCGAACAATCCGCTCAACTCGAAGAAGACCAACGCGAACGCGGCCCTGTAAAAGTTCGCCAACGGCCCGAATCCGGCGATTTTTCAAGCTATCGGTGTCGTCGGGCAAGGCCTGTGGATCATTGTTTAGTTCGATAATTTCCCGGACAATGTTGATAAAATCTTCTTTTAGAAGCACTCGATTTTCCGGAATGTTTTTCGTTTCAAGTTTCAGCCGCATATTCATTTTGTAGCGACCGACGCGACCGATATCGTAACGCTTGATGTTGAAAAACATCGCCTCAATAAACGACTTGGCGCTTTCAAGCGTCGCCAAATCACCCGGCCGAATTTTTTTGTAGGTCTCAATCAAACCTTCGTCAACATTTTTCGCCGAGTCCTTTTTTAAGGTTGACTCAATGTATTTATTCTCATCATCGCTGTCAACATCGGCAAAAAGCGACTTGATTTCGTCATCACTTCCGATTCCCAGAGCCCGAAGAAAAGTTGTCACAGGAATCCGCCGTTTGCGATCAATCTTAACCGAAATGACATTTTTCAA
>JAPLVH010000006.1 GCA_026397205.1 Candidatus Berkelbacteria bacterium
TCAAGGTTTCAATCGTTCAATATCTGATTGGTTGATTATCTACAACACCATCAGACCACATCAAAAACTTAACAATTTGACCCCATTACAGTATGCAGAAAAGTATCAGCTATTGTCCAAGAGGTCGTCATCATGTACAACAAATTGACTTTTGCTGAAAATGATATATATTAGAATTAACACCAAGGAGGTGGGACGACAATGGCTGCTAGGACATTTCACAAAAAACCGGTTAAGCCGGGGAAAACCGGCGGATTTCTTTCAGGAGTTATCGCTAAAGTAGGTAAGATTTTCAAACGCGACAAAAAGACGGAACCGCCAAGAAAACCGAGAAGCGAAGTTAGGATTCCCGAGCCGTAAATATCATTGTTCATAATTCGCCAGAAGCCAAAGTGCTTCTGTTTTTTCTTGACTTTTGGCGGAAGTTGCGCTAAAGTTTATTTGTCGGACGAAAACTCGTCGCGAGGAGGCCGGAAAAGATGAAAGTGACGCCACTGGAAGTTATCGAGGGTTTAGGTATATCTGCAAGAGAGCTTTTGCTCGATATGAATGTTTTTTGGATTATTGCATTTGTTGGGATTCTCGGTTTTTCGCTCAATAAAACAAAACTCGGAAGAGGTGTTATTTTTTTGCTGATATGTGTTCTGTTTATGATTTACTACGAACTTCGCCTGATTTGGGAAGTTTTTACTTTCTGGTCGACAATCTCCCACCCGTTTTTCGGCATAACATCGTTAGCCATCACTCTTGCTTTTATTGGCTTAGGATTTTGGAGAGCCCTAAAAGAACTGGAAACTTACTCAACTGGTTTCTGACCAAATGCCCTACAATATAACCATTCACCCGCCGACTTCTGGCGGGTTTTTTGATTTTCAAAACTGGATGGGATATAATAATAATTAAGAATTAAGATCTCAGAATGAAGAATTTAATTTAGAATTGAGATTTTTTCAAAATAAATTTCCCTTCCATAATTCTTAATTCTGCATTCTGAATTCTTAATTCTTTATCCCGGAGGGTTTTGTGGCTCTATTTGGCAACAAGAAGAAAAATTACGCCTTGGCGCTTGATATTGGAACGGAATTTGTCAAAGCGCTAATTTTTCGGATTGATGACGGAGGGGCCAGTGTTATCGGTTCCGGACGTCAACGGCAGAAATTATCCGATATGCAGGGCGGCCGAGTCACCGACATTGCCGGCGTTATTGCTAACTGCGAAAAAGCGCTGGACCAGGCGGCGGAGGAAGCCGGTGTTGCGCCCCAGCAGTGCGTTGTCGGCATCGCCGGCGAGTTAGTCAAAGGCACGACGACAACCGTTCACTACCAACGGCCGTCGCCGAAATCAAAAGTCACGGTTTCGGAACTCAAAGCGATAATCTCCGAGGTCCAACAAAAAGCGTTTGAAAAAACCCGCTCCAATTTGGCCTGGGAAACCGGCTACGCCGAAATTGATGTCCGGCTGGTCAATTCCGCCGTTGTTGATGTTAAAATTGACGGCTACAAAGTGACGAATCCGGTCGGTTTTCAGGGTCGCGATATCTCCGTCGGCATTTTCAACGCCTTTGCGCCGGTCGTCCACTTGGGCGCACTTCAAACAATTACCGAAGGACTCGGTTTGGACTTACTTGGTGTTGTAGCCGAGCCATACGCTGTCGCCAGAAGTATGGGAATGGAGGAATCGGTTGAATTTTCGGCGATTTTTATTGATGTCGGCGGTGGCACAACTGATATTGCCGTTGTCCGAAACGGCGGTGTTGAAGGCACGAAAATGTTCGCCATCGGCGGTCGAGTTTTCAGCAAACGACTGGCAAATGATTTCGGTTTGTCATTTCAGGAAGCCGAAAAATTAAAAATCAATTATTCAAAAGGTGAATTGGAAAAATCACAGGCGGAAAAAGTTAAAAAGGCCTTTACCGGTGATTGCCAAACTTGGGCCGCCGGGATACAATTAGGATTGGAGGAGTTCACCGGCAGTGATTTGCTTCCCTCAAAAATTCTGCTTTGTGGCGGCGGTTCGATGCTTCCCGACATCAAAGAAATTTTGGAGGATTCCGACTGGACCGAGGATTTGCCGTTCGCCAAAAAACCGAAAGTCAACTTCATCCGGCCGCGCGATGTCGCCAATGTTCTGGACGAAACCGAGGAGCTTTCCGACCCGCAAGATGTGACACCGATGGCACTGGCGAATATGGCGATCGATTTGGCCGGAACGCCATCCGTCATCACCGGCGCAATGGACAAAATTGTTGGAGGATTGAAAGAGTAATTTAAAATTGAAAGTGAAAAGTGTAAAATTATAACTAAAAGTTTAGAATTGGAGGCAAATATGATTGACAAAAATGACCAGCGGTTGGTAAATGTCGAGAAAGAAGTAAAAACTTTAGGAGGAAAAGTTGACCGATTGACTGAAGGATATTTTAAGTTAAATGACAAAATGGATAAAATGTCCGACGATTTGAATAAAAAAATTGATGATAAATTAGAAAGAATTCTGATCATGCTGGATAGATCTGCTGGCGAAACGGAAATACACAAATCCGAGCAACCAGCAATAATTTTCGGCGCCGAAAGAATGCAAGACGACATTAAAAAACACGACAAACGAATTACAAAATTGGAAAAAGTTATCAAACCAGCTTAAAATTACATCAGCGTCAGTGTAAAGTCAGTGTTTTATTTATAAGTCAGTGATAGAATGGAGGAAAAATGGAAGGTGAAAATGTTTCGGTTGGAAGTGAAGTTAGCCGGTTTGATGTTTCGGCAAAAAAACCAAAAACTTGGCTTTGGATTTTGTTGTCTGTGATTTTGGCGGCCGGCATTTCCGGCGCTGGAATTTGGTATTATATGAATCACAAATTAACAACCGACAAAAACAATCTCCAAAACCAAATTGATGATTTGAATAAACAACTTGCCGATTTGAAATCACCAACTTACGGCTGGAAAACTTACACAAATTCGGCATATGGATTTTCGTTCAAATATCCGACTACGCTTTCATCAATAGCTGATAAGATTCCAACTACGGTTCAATTAGATAATTCGCCAACAAAAAATCTGGAGATTTCCGGCGACGGTAAGATGATCCAAGTTTGGGCAAATCCAGGCGGTTTTGGTCTCGAAGGCTTGCGCGACGCTTATACCGCCAGCATAGTTGATAGCAAGATTATTGTTAGCAAAAAGGAGCCAAATCCCGACTGGGTCGTTGGCGACGGAAATTCACAAGCAGTTCTCGGAGTGATGCAGTATAATAATTTGTCATATCTGATTGCTTTTGTTTATCCGGATAGCAAGAGAGTAGCATCACTTGCTGAATTTGACACAATCCTTTCCACTTTTCAATTCACCAACTAATTTTGAATTTTAAGTTATAGTTTTTAGTTTTTCACTTTTAGTTTTGAGTTATGAAAATCGTTTATCTTGACAACGACGAGGAAATTACCGACGTCATTGACAAAATTTCCAAAACCGAGGAACACGCGGTGTCTTTGGTGATTCCGCGCGGCTCAACGCTGGCGAACTCGGTTGTCAATTTGAAATTGTTGTCAAAGCGTGGAAAAAATTTGGGCAAACATGTTTCAATTATTTCCGGCGACAAAACCGTCGGCAATTTGGCCGATCAAGTCGGCGTGCCGATTTTCGCTTCGGTTGATGACGCAAAAAATAATGTGCCGGAGGAGATCGCCCAGCCGAAAAAACCGGAGCCGGATAATATTCACGATGATAAAATTGACGAGACGGATGGCGTAAAAGTTCATCAATACGACCGAGCGGCGAAAGAAAATCCGGTCGTTGAAACGCCAGCGGCAGAGATACCAACAGACGAAACCGTCGCGCCGGTTATTGATCAAGCTGAAAATTTAGAGATAATTGAAGCTGTGAGAAATGCCGACGGTGAAGAGCTACCGGAAGAACCGGTTGTTGACGATAAATCTGACGATCACCATGGAATAATCAAAAAACCGATGACCCATCGCGAAGTCGCAAATCGCGAACCAAGAGAGGAAAAACCGATGAAAAATTACGATCCTCTTTTCGAAAAAATTCGCGCCGGCAAGAAGAAACGCCGAGCGATTTTGTGGGGAATTATCGGCGGATTCGCGCTCATCATTTTGATTGGACTTTATTTAGTTTTGCCAAAAGCCAAAGTCGTGGTTTCTGTTGCCGCCGAGCCGTTTTCGACTTCGGCCGATGTGACGATTGACAAAACGACGACAACGATTGACAACTCGGTAATGACAATTCCCGGCAAAGATATCGTCCAAGAAGATAAACTCTCAAAACCGTTCGCGCCAACCGGTCAGAAAAATATCGGCCAGCCGGCAAAAGGCAAAATTACCGTTTACAACAATTGGGACCAAAATTCGGTCGCACTTCCGGCCGGAACAAAATTTTCCTCCTCCGGTGGCGTTCAGTTTTCCGCCGATGCCGCCTTCACAATTCCCGGCGCGACAGTCGGGCTACAAAACGGCCAGTTTGTGATAATTTCTTCCGGCACGATTGATGTCAATGTGACAGCAACTGCGGTTGGCGACGGCGGAAATGTCGCCGCCGGCAATTTTACAATCACTTCAATTCCGACATCACAGCAATCAAAAATTTACGGCAAAAGCTCGGCCGCAATGTCCGGCGGAAGTAATCAGATTGTCAAAATTATCACTGACAAGGACTTGACTGACGCTAAAACTTCAACCGAAAACGAACTCAAGGATTCACTCTTGACAAAAATAAAATCAGGACTCGCCGACAATGAAAAATTGTTGGACTCGGCGCTTTTGTCATCAATTGTTTCCGAGGGCTCGGACAACAAATCCGGCGATCAGGTTGACACCTTTAATTACAATGTTGATCTGAAAATCGAGGCGCTGACTTTCTCCGAGGCCGATTTTCGCCAGTTGCTTCTGGCAAATGCCGGCGGTAAATTGGCAGCCGACAAAAATATCGTCAACAACGACAACCAAAATATTACTTACACGGTCAAAAGCGCTGACATCGCCGGTGGCAAAGTTGTTCTGGCCGGAAAGTTTGATGGTTTCATCGCCCAAAAATTCGATACCGGTGTTCTCAAATCGGATATCAAAGGCAAAACGATAAATTCGGCGACAACAAAATTGACCGCAGTTAGCGGAATTTTGTCCGCCGACATCACAATGACACCGCGCTTTTTCCGAACTTTACCCTATTTGACCAAAAGAATTGAGATTGATTTTAATTATGGAGGAAATCAGAATTAAGAATTCCGAATGCAGAATTAAGAATTGTGGAAGTTTAATTATTGATACCCAATTCTCAATTCTTAATTAGATTCTAAATTCTGAGATCTTAATTCTTAATTGGATTTTACTATGTATTTAGGAATTGATTGGGGCACAAAACGGGTTGGGCTGGCGATCGGAAAGGAAATTCCGTATGAGTTGGCGACTCTGCAAAATAATGAAGAGATTTTTGCTAAAATCGCCAAACTTTGCAGCGAAGAAAAAGTTGAGGCAATTGTCATCGGCATGCCGATTTTGGAGTCCGGCGACGGCAACGAAAATTCCGATAAAATCGAGGATTTTGGCCGGCGGCTCAAAACCGATACTGGACTTCCGATTCATTTTGAAGCCGAAAATTTAACAACGCAGACGGCATTGACTTTACTCAAAGAGGAGGGCGCCAGCCCACAGGAGATCGAGGAAAAAGTTGACCAGCTGGCGGCTCGACTGATTTTGGAACAATTTATCGCCAACAAGGAGGAAGAATCGCAAGAGGCGCTGTAAAAAAACTTCTGACGATTCTCCTCTGCCTGTTCATCATCGCGATTGCAGGATTTCTTTTCTATTTCAAGTCGAAAATTTCAAAAAAAGTTAGTGGTGATGGGACAAAGGTTGAGATTGTAATTGATTCCGGCGACTCGGCGACAGCAATTGGGCAAAAGTTGGTTGATAATCATTTGATCGCTTCGAAAAATATCTTTATTCTTTATGTCAAATTTAAAGAGTTAAATCTCGAAGCTGGCGATTATCTTCTGCCAAATAATTTGGCGATTACGGATATTGCCGGATTTTTGGCCCGAGGCGAGCATCAGGTCAAGTGGATCACAACCAAGGAAAATTGGCGCAATGAACAGATTGCGGTTTATCTGAATCAGAATCTCGGGATTTCAACTGACGAATTTCTGGCGCTGGCAAAGGGTAAACAGGGTAAACTTTTTCCTGATACTTATAAACTCTCGGACGAGCCAACGGCAAAGGAGATTGTTGACAGAATGCTAGCGAATTACAGCGAAAAAACTGCCGGACTCCAAATTTCAAATGCGACTTTGACTTTGGCTTCGATTATCGAACGCGAAGCCGGTGGTGATGCCGACCGCGGCGATATTGCCGGCGTTTTTGCCAATCGCCTGGCGATCGGAATGAAATTGCAATCGAACCCGACGACCGAATATCAAAAGGACACGAACAATTATGCCGGCGACGGAATTTCAAATTATAAATTCTGGCAAGAATTAATTTCAGGGGATATTACGGGAGTTAAGGGGGAATACAATACCTATGTTGTCAGCGGACTTCCTCCGGCGCCGATTTGTAATCCTGGTCTTGATGCGATCAAAGTGGCACTGAATCCGAACAAAAATAATTATTACTATTTCTTCGCCGGCTCTGACGGCACGACCTATTTTTCCACCACCTACGCCGAGCAACAAGCAAAGGAAAAACTCTATTTGCAGTAATCATAAATGTACGGCGAACTAACGGCTAATAGCGAATAAAAAAAACTCCGACGATTGTCGGAGTGGGTTAGATTCGATGGATTGCTTCACTGCCACATTCGATTGCGCAAAGAATGCATAGAATTGCGACAACCGGCACTAAAACAAACTTAATTGCATTATAAGGTTTTTTTGCTACCCAGAAGTTACCGAAAAGGTTAAACATCAGAGCAAACAACAATCCGGCGCCGATTGCACAAAGAATTGACAATATCCACCAGCCGAGGTTTCGCATCTCATTGGTCCCTTCAACGCGTGATAACCAAATTCCAGCAGAAAAGTTTTTGAATGTAAACAATTTTGCTATAATATATTTATGGCAAACGGTTTTTGTATTGATGAAAATCTAGTCACTATAAATGAAGCTTGTAAATGGGCTAGTAGTTTTTTGAACCGAACAATTTCAACCACAAATATTTCTTATTTGATCCAATACGGTAAAATTCGGAAACATAAGAATGACGACCAAATTAAAATTGATATGGACGAATTGAAAAAATATTATCGCTCTTTCAATGGAAGTCGAGAAGTTGCTTGGAAAAATAAACTTGGTGATGATTTAAATTGGAATTTGTCTTTTGATAATTACCGAGAAAGTGACACAACCAAACATGTTCACCGCCTTCACCCCTATAAAGGAAAATTTATTCCGCAACTTGTTGAATATTTTTTAGACGATCATATTGATGAATTCAAAAAAGAGACTTATTTCAAAAAAGGCGATGTTATTCTTGATCCGTTTATGGGTTCAGGTACAACACTAGTTCAAGCAAATGAATTGAATTTACATGCGATTGGAATTGATGTTTCCAGTTTTAATTGTTTGATTTCTGATATAAAGCTAGAAAAATATGATTTTGGGAAACTTACTGAAACAATAAAAGATCTGACAACAAAATTAGACAACTTAGAATCGGATAACAATTTTTGTCAATTCGAGAAAGAACTGAGTGATAACCTTACAACATTTAACATTAAATATTTTCCAAGTCCGGAATTTAAAAGGCAAATTTATCAAAATGATATTGACGAGAAGAAATACTCTGCAGAAAAAGAGGCAGAGTTCTTGAAAATTTACCACAAACTTTTATCCAAATACAAAATAAAACTAGAACAAGAAAAATCAGAAACATTTCTTGATAAGTGGTTTTCAGCTAACGCTCGTCATGAAATTGATTTTATTTTCGACAAAATAAGAAAGATTGATGATAAAAAAAACAAGAAAATTTTGGCGGTGATCTTAAGCAGAACAGTCCGTTCTTGCAGAGCGACGACTCATTCTGATCTGGCAACTTTAATCAAACCTCAACTTACAACCTATTATTGCTATAAACACAAAAAAATTTGCAAACCACTATTTTCAATAAAAAAAATGTTTAATCGGTATTCTTATGACACTCTGAATCGACTGAAAAAATTTGATTCTATCCGATCAGATAAATTTTCTGCTGTCATACCTGCCGATTCAAGAAACGTTGATATTCAAAGTGAAGCAAGAAAAAGAAACCAGAAATTATTTGAGAGAATTTCGAAAGATAAAATCGACGGGATTTTTACTTCGCCGCCATATGTCGGCCAAATTGATTACCATGAGCAACACGCCTATGCCTATGATTTACTTGGTTACAAAAGGAAAGATGAACTAGAAATTGGTCCACTAATCAAAGGGCAAGGAGAAGAAGCGAAACAATCTTATGCTGATGGAATTTCAAAAGTACTTACGAACTGTAAAAAATTTCTGAAAAAAAATGCTAATGTATTTTTGGTCGCTAACGATAAATTCAACTTGTATCCCCAGATTGCCGCCAGATCAGGTTTCAAGATTGTTAATCAGTTCAAGCGGCCAGTTTTAAATCGAACGGAAAGAGACAAATCACCTTATTCAGAAATAATTTTTCATTTGAAAGGATAAATTATGGCCTTGTCAAAAAAACAAATTGATGATGTTGAAAAAGTTTTGGAAAATAGCATTAGAAATAAATTCCAAAACTATAGACCGGAGCCAGCATCAATGCCATTTCATACTCGGCTTTTGGGAAAAGATCGTTTGGCTTTGTACTCCTTTATTCATTCTCTTAATACCAATTTCGGCACCAGCATATTCGAACCGGTTGCCCTCGAAATTGCGAAGGAAAATTTTAAATCAGCAAAAGCCCAAAACAGTGCTGGTGATAAAATTAGTTCCGATGCTCAAATTGTGATCCAAAAAATAATTGATGGCTTGACAACTGCAAACACTGAACCAAATAAAAATCAAGAAATCGAAGCGATAAGAAAAGTTTGTCAATCCGGTGAAATGATCAATGCCAAACCAACAAAAGTTGACTTGTTTTTAGAATCAAAAGATGGAAAATTTTACCTCTTTGACATTAAAACGGCAAAACCGAACGCTGGTGGTTTCAAGGAATTCAAAAGAACCTTACTTGAATGGGTCGCCGTGATTTTAGCAGAAGATCCAAAGAGACAGATTAATTCTTCAATCGCAATTCCGTATAATCCGTACGAGCCACAACCTTATAATCGCTGGACTATGCGTGGCATGCTGGATTTAGAAGAGGAACTCAAAGTAGCCAATGAATTTTGGGATTTTCTTGGTGGTAAAGAAACCTATAATGATTTATTGGGGTGTTTTGAACGAGTAGGAATTAAATTACGGGATGAAATTGATTTATTTTTCAGAAAATTCGGTCAAAAAAAATAATATGTCTGTAATCGAAATCAAAAACTTAAAAAAACATTTCGGAGCGGTGAAAGCCGTTGATGGGATTTCGCTTTCAATTGAAAAAGGCGAAATTTTTGGCTTTCTTGGTCCGAATGGCGCCGGCAAAACAACAACGATTCGAACGATGATGGATTTTATTCGGCCGACCGCCGGTGAAATAAAAATTGTCGGACTCGATGCCAAAGAAAATTCGGTTGAATTAAAAGAAAAAATTGGTTATCTCTCCGACTCCGCCCGATTTTACGATCATTGGAATGTGAAAAAACACTTTGATTTTCAACAGTCACTTCGTGGCAAGTCAAAAAATTTAAACGATCTGATTAAGCTTTTTGGCCTCACAAGCCGTCAAAACTTTTCCAATTTATCATCTGGCAACAAAAGAAAATTATCAATTATTTTGGCGCTGATGAATAATCCCGAGGTTTTGATTTTGGACGAGCCGACTTCCTCGCTCGATCCGATTTTGCAAAACGCTTTTCATAATTATCTCGAAAATTTTGCCGCGTCCGGTGGCACGGTTTTTATGTCGTCGCACAATTTGTCGGAGGTGGAAAAAATTTGCGATCGCGTCGGCATCATTAAAGACGGCAAAATGGTGGCAACGGAGCGGATTTCTGAAATGAAGCTGATGAAGATGTACAGCGTCAACTTTCACGCCGAGAAAGTCGACGAGAAAATTTTTGCTGATAAAAATGTTGAAATTATTAACAACATTGGCGGCATGATTTCGCTCAAAGTTAAAGGCGATATCAACCCGACAATCCAAAAACTGGCAAAAATTAAAGTTCGCGACTTAGAAATCACTCACGCCAGCTTGGAGGATATTTTCCTTGAATTCTATTCGTAATTTTGTAGGGATATTATGCGGAGCATAATTTGGTCGACAATGAAAGAGCGAAAATGGCCGATAATAATTTATTCTGTCGTCTCGGTTTTGTTATTGCTTTTATATGTTTCGCTTTTTCCCGGACTTCAAAGCCAGTCGAAACAGCTTGGTGAAGTTTTGAAGAGTATGCCAGCCGGTCTTCTTAAAGCCCTCGGCTCGTCGGCCGATCAGCTATCGAATTTTACACTTGAAGCACTTTTGGCCAGTAAACAATTCAGTGTTGTTTTTCAAACAATGGCGGCGATTTTGGCGATTTCAATTGCGGTCAACGATTTAGCCGCTGAAATTGAACGCGGAACAATTGAATTTTTGCTCTCACAACCGGTCAGCCGTTTGAAATTATATTTCTCCCGATTTTTTTCCGGCGCCATTTTACTTATCACTTTTACCGCTTTTTCGACAATTTCCGTTATTCCGCTGGCAAAAATGTTTAATGTTGCTTATCAGGCGAATGTCTACTTTATGCTATTTTTCGTCGGCTCGCTTTTCGCTCTGGCCTGTTATTCCTTTTCATATTTGATTTCGGCTCTGTCATCAACCAATGGCCGGGTTTTTGGCATCGCCGGCGGCATTATCGGCTATATGTACATCACTTTCATTGTTTCGACTCTAAAAGAGAATCTCGACAAATTGAAATTCGTCTCCTTTTTCCATTACTTTTCCGCCGATGTCATCTACAACGGCATCGATAAACTGGCGATCTGGGTTTTTGTTTTGACGATTATAATCTGTACCACCGTTGGTGCGGTGATTTTCCAAAGACGAGATATTTCCGCATAAAACAATTTGATACCAAAAATGGAGGGAAATAAGAAAAATTGGAGAACTCCGATTTTAATTTCGGTCGCAGTTTTATTTCTTGCCGGCTTGTTTTTTTTGACTAAAACTTATGTCTTGTCGCCAATCTCTGAACAAAGGATTTCTGCCTTGGCAAATATTCCAGTCGTCATTGTCCCCCACTTTGATGATTTCGCCGACAAACGAGCCGAGCTTTTAAAAAATGTCGGCGAAAAAACCAAAGTGCAAATCGCTGTCGTTGTTTCGGTTAATCACCATAACTCCGGCACGGCAAATATTATCACCGCCGATCGCAACTGGAAGTTGGCCGACGCTGATATGCAGTCGGACAAAAATCTGGTCGCTAAACTTTCATCCTTTGGTATCGCGACCGCCGATCCGACCGCATTTGCCAATGAGCACGGCATTACCAATGTCCTCTCTGATGTCGGCAAAAATTTAACGACTGATTTTCTGCCGATAATTATTCGTGACACGACGCCACGCGATCAGATTGATAAATTAGCGGATTGGCTAAATGCCAACATTTCCGGCGGGATTTTGGTTGCTTCGGTTGATTTTTCTCATTACCAACCGAATGCCATCGCCAAAATTCACGATCAATTTTCAATTTCAGCGCTGACAAAACTTGATGCTGACAAAACTTGGTCGGCGGAAACCGATTCGCCACAAACGCTTTATCTGGCGGAAAAAGTTGCCGAAAATCAGAATGCGAAGAATTTTAATCTTTTTTATAACTCAAACTCCGGCGAGAAAAATAAAACTGATGATGCCGAAACTACCAGCGTCGTTTTGGGCTACTATTCCGATAAACTAGCGGATCAAAAAGTCGCGGCCTCGACCTCTTTTCTCGTCGCCGGCGACGCAATGTTTGATCGCGATGTTTGGAACAGTTTCAAAACCAAAGGGCTCGAGCGTACTTTTGATAATTTCGGCACCCGAACTTTTCGCGGCTCTGATATTTCGCTTTTGAATTTAGAGGGTCCGATCAGCGCGACTCCGGTGGCACCGGCCGACAGAACCAGCTTGAATTTTAATTTTCAGCCACAAACTGCCGGTATTCTAAAATATTTGAATGTCAGCGAAGTTTCGCTGGCTAATAATCACACCAATAACGCCGGCGCCAGTGGATTTGCGACGACTAAATTGATGTTGGAAAAATCGGGAGTAAAATACTTTGGTCAGCCGGAGAGCTTTAACGCCGATGTTTCGGTTTTGAGAATTGACGGCGAAATTCCGACGACGATAATCGGAATTATGGCGCTTGATAATTTCGATGAAACGGCGCTCGAAACAAAAATAAAATTGGAAAAAGCCGCCGACCGGGCGGTGATAATTTTTCCCCACTGGGGAATCGAATACGCGCCGAAACATTCGACTTCCCAGGAAAACTTGGCCAGAAGTTGGATTTCTACCGGCGCCGATCTGGTTGTCGGTTCGCATCCGCATGTTGTCGAAGATTTTCAGATTATCAGTGGAAAACCTGTCATATACTCGCTGGGAAATTTTGTTTTTGACCAATTTTTCAGCCGAGAGACACAGGAAGGTTTGATTTTGGCCGGCACAATCAGCAAAGATAAAATTACTTTGAGTTTTTTACCGACAATAGAAAAAAATATTCAACCGGAATTTATGATCGGCGCGGCAAAAACAGCGAAAATAAGCTCTATTTTCGATATCAATTCAAATGCTGGATTTTCGAAACTGACAAGTGATACAATAGAGATTGATAGATGAAATAAAATGTAAGCACACGGAAGGAAACACAGAATTAACACGGCCAGACAAAAAACTTGGATTAACAGTGTATATTCCGTGTCGAAAATCCGTGTAGTTTAGGAGGGGAAATGGAAACTGGGGAAAATGAGCCGGCAAAAGTTAATTTCAAGCCGAGAAGAAATTTGCTCTGGCTCTGGATTTTGATTCCTCTGGTTGTTATCGGCGGTGGCGTCGCCGTTTATGCTTATCGCGGACCGATTAAAGATAAATTTTGGCCGAAAAAAACGGCGACTTCGTCGTCAACAACGGCGTCAACAGCTAGCACAAAAATCGTTGATGACGGAATCACTTGGTTAAATCCGCGAGTTAAATTGGCCGATCTCGGCCTATTTAAAGGTCAAGCGCCGGCTGACGCCGCCGGCGAAGGTTATGTCGGCACCAGCTATTACAAAGTTGCAACAACTTCTGATGGCAGCGAAATTATTTTAGCTGTTGTCAGTGTCAAAGAAATGGGAACTTTTGATGATATTCACCATTTCTTGAAAAAAAATGGCGTCTATTACTGGTTATCGGAAAATTCCGACGCCGTCGGTGGCGGCGGCGATTATTATTCTCGAACCGGCTCGCAAACCGACAGCACTTTTGTCATCAAATCGCTCCAGCTCGACAAAACCTTTACCAAGGGCTCGACAAATATGATTCAACAGACAACCGATTCTCACAACGATACTTTTGTCGTGGATACGACTGTCGGGACGAAAGTTGACGAAACAAAGTGGGGCGATCTCTATCTCTGGCAAAGCACAGAGATTACCAAGTCGGTCGGCAACGCCAAGGTTGCGCTTTACTACATTCTCCGCAATGACGGAATTAGAATGATTTATTGGCCCGATCCAAGCTTTCGCGGTGATGACGGCTCGCTGAACGCCGATTGGACAAACTCCGCCGGCCAGAGCGACAAGTTTTCCCAAATTTCCGTTTCCGGTTGCGGCGCAGTTGGTGGCACTTTTCCCTTGATTATTGACAACGCTTCTTTGCAGAGCAAAATCCAAATCGGCACCGCTGGAAATACCGGAATTTACACCTTTCCCTCAACTTCGACGATGGTTGATTTTGGTTATCAAGTTTATTTGATGGATTTAAACCCGACCAAAGTTTCAAAGGAGACATTTGCTGGAAATCTCGGCATCATCGCGATTCAGGATGGCTATGGCAACTGGGCGGCATTTTTGAATGAGAATTATCGGCCACAGGCCGAGTGCGGCAAACCAGTAATTTATCTTTATCCGACAAAAAGGGAAAATGTTTCGGTCAAAGTTGGTGCCGACATTAGAAAATCCGATCCGATCTATAACGGTGGCTGGAATGTTTTGGCCGATCCGACCGGCTCTCTAAATATCGCTGGCAAAATTTACGATTCGCTTTTTTGGGAAGGCACCGGCTGGGGAAAATATCCGGAGATAACTTCCGGCACGGTTGTAAAATCATCGGAGGTTTCGGCAACAATTTCAAATCAATTATCATCAATGGGATTAAACAACAAAGAAATTTCTGATTTCAAAGATTTCTGGTTACCGAAGATGCCGGCAACACCGTATGTCCGGCTGACTTGGCTGACAAATAACCAGATGAATATTTTGGCACCGCTCGCCGTGTCGCCGAAACCGGATTCGGAAATTCGGGTTTTCCTTGATTTTGAAGGACTCTCATCGCCGATAAATATCACCCAACAAATTTTGCCAAAATACCAGCGCAGTGGATTTACTTTGGTTGAGTGGGGCGGACTTTTAAGAATCAAAAATAATTAATCGCGGAGGGTTTTATGAAAACTTGGCTGAAGATTTTGATTACGGTGATTCTGACGACAGCGATTGTTGGCGGTGGGACATACTATTATATGTCTCGAAAAGCGACGAGGGACAAGAATAACTTGCAGACACAAATTGATGATTTGAATAAGCAGGTCGCGACGCTAAAAACCGCGACAACGGCGGCAACACCGGCGACGGTTGCCGATGCTTGGAAAAATTATGCAAACACGACTTACGGTTTTACTTTGACTTTTAATGATTTGTGGAAAGGCGCCACAATCATTTCCGGGACGAAAACTGATCCCAATGCTGTTGATGAACTTTATCTTTGGGTCCCGACAACCGATAAAACTTGGCAGACAACAAAAGCCGGCTATTGGTATCCAATAATAATTTCTGTCTACACGCCGGACAATTGGAACACAGTTCAAAATCAGGCAATCGAAGGTGCACCGACTTTTCTCGGTCAGACCGCAAGTTATGTTTTTGGCTATAATCAGTCGCAAGCCGACCCGAAAGACGGTGCAGCCATTTTCGCCAACATCACAGCATTAATGAAAACCTTTGTCTTGACGAAGTAAAAACAGAGTGACGAAAAAAATCAATCCTATCAAAAGTGGGATTGATTTTTTTGATGTCTTCGTTTATCGTTAAGAAGTAGGGAGGCGGCTCTCTGTTTTTCGTCTCATCCATTGTTTTATTTGTAATTTCGTTCTTGGTATTATTCGTAAATTTGTAGGGACTAAATGAAATCACCGCTTTCTTTCATCTTCAACCGATTTTCCCACGACATTGGGATTGATTTGGGTACCGCCAACTCTTTGGTTTATGTCTCCGGCCGCGGCATTGTCATCTCCGAGCCGTCGGTTGTCGCCATCAATAAAAAAACCAAGGAGATTTTGGCGATCGGCGAAGAAGCCAAGCGGATGGTCGGCCGAACACCGGCCCACATTGTCGCCGTCCGGCCGTTGGTTGACGGCGTCATCTCCAATTTTGAAGTCACTGAGCAGATGCTCCGATATTATTTTGATAAAGTTCAACGAGAAAAATTTTCCCTTTTTCCACATCCGCGAGTCATCATTGGAATTCCTTACGGCGTAACCGAAGTAGAAAAACGAGCGGTTGAAGAGGGCGCAATCGCCGCCGGCGCCCGGGAAATTTATCTGATTGAGGAGCCAATCGCCGCGGCGATTGGCGCCCGTCTACCGGTTCAGGACCCGGCTGGCTCAATGATTGTTGATATCGGCGGTGGCACGACTGAGGTGGCAATTATGTCGCTCGGCGGAATTGTTTCATCAAGATCTTTGCGGATTGCTGGCGATGAGATGAATCAAGATATTATTCAATATGCCAGGGACGAATTTAATTTGCTCCTCGGCGAACGAACGGCGGAGGAGATCAAAATTAAAGTCGGCGCAGCGATACCGATAAAGGAGAAATTGGAAACACCGATGCGCGGCCGTGATTTGGTCTCCGGTCTACCGAAAGAAATTATCGTTGACTCGGCGCAAATTAGCCAAGCAATTTCCAAGTCGGTTTCGGCAATAATTGATGCGGTCAAGGTGACAATGGAGGAGTCGCCACCCGAACTTTTGGCTGATATCATGGACCGGGGTATCATGCTCGCTGGTGGTGGAGCGCTTTTGCGCGGTCTCGACATACTGATTGCCGCCGAAACCCGGACCATCGTCCACATTGCCGATGATCCACTAACCTGCGTCGTTCGTGGCACCGGAATTGTTTTGGAGGATATTGATATGCTTTCTGGAGTGCTGGTGCCAAATAAGTTTAAAAAAAGAATGTGAAAAGGAAAGCTCTAAATTCTAAATCCTAAGCTCTAAACAAATAAAACCAATGTTAAAAATTTCAAATAAATCCAAAGCTAAAACCGGAAAATTTTTATTTGACATTATTTGATTTTCATTTGAGTTTTGCATTTATTTGTTTAGAATTTAGAGCTTAGAGTTTAGTGTTTTTCATTATGTCCCCAAAACCCAACTCCTCAATTTGTATATTAATCATCCTCGTCCTGACGATCTTTTTTCTCATCCCCTCGACTTTGAATCGCAAAGTTTCCGCCGGCATTTCCAGTTTTTTTCGACCGGTTTCCCGTTCGCTAGTTCACGCTGGCAAAAAAATTGCCAGCGGATTTTCCTTTATTTCGGAAATTTCCGACCTCCGGTCAAAAAATAATCAGCTGACCGCCGACTTAATCGCCGCCAAAGTTTACAACTCGAAATTGCAGGAATCAGAGTCAGAAAATGCCGGCCTATTAAAACAGCTCGATTATAAAAACGATAATCAAAATCAAAATCTGGTTCTGGCCGAGGTTGTCGAGCTCGATCCGACAAATTTTTATGACACAATTTCGATTGATCGCGGTACTGCTGACGGAGTTAAGCCGGGAATGGCCGTCGTCTCTCTCGGGGTTCTCGTTGGTAAAATTGACCAGGTTTTCCCAACTTCGGCAAAGGTGATTTTGATTACCGGCAAAGATTCGATCGTTCAGGTGATGCTCGGCGAGTCGAGGACAACCGGAATTCTGCGTGGCGGGATCTCCGGCATGACGCTGGAGGACATTCCGATTGATACTCCGGTTGCCGACAACGAAAATATTATTACCTCCGGCCTTGGCGGCTTTCTGCCGAAGGGAATTTTTGTCGGCAATGCCGACAAGGAGATTTCCGGCAAATCGGACATTTTCAAAACACTAAAAGTCATTTCACCGATTGATTTTTCCAAGTTGGAAAGGGTTTTTGTGGTCATAGAAGGAACGACATAACTACAAGTTTCTTAAGTGACTTAAGTGACTTATAATTATGTATCCATTTTTATTTTTCCTTGCCATCTTTTCCACACTACTCCAAACAACTTTGCTGCCATCGCTTTCAATTTACGGCGGAGTTTTTGAACTTTCACTGATCCTAGCATTGCTACTAATTTTCGGCGGCAATTTCCGCCAAGCGGCATTTTTTTCTTTGGCATCGGCACTTTTTTTGGCCCTTTTTTCCGGCGAAAGTTTCGGGATATTTTTACTGCCAATAATCGTTGTACTTGCCTGTCTCTATCTTTTTCACTACCGGCGAATCATCACCGGCCCAAGCATTTATCTTTCAATCCCCTTTTTTTTCTTTGCTGTTGCCGTCGCCGAGATTGTTGAAATGCTCCTAGCAAAGCAATCGTCGCTGTCGTCGCTCCGACAAATCGTCGCCTCCGGAGTTATTTCAACGGTTCTTGGCAGCATTCTCTATTACTTTCAGCGAAAAATCCAGCGATATTTGAATCCGCAAGTCGAACCGATTAGAGCAATTAATAGGAGCTAGCAATGGATTTTTTGGGCAACTTTTCCCGTCTTCCGGGCGACAGAAAAAAGCGCCAAGTCGAAGCAAGCGATGACGCTGATTTTCAATATCAAGATCTGACGCTTGAAGCCCAGGCAAAAATTTCTGATGAAGAAAATCAGCGAAGGCCGTTTCCGGTTTTGAAACTGATAATTTTCCTTCTTTTCGCTCTGCTTTTGACCCGGATTTTTTATCTTCAGGTTGTCGGCGCCGAAAAAAATCTCAATTTGGCCGTGGGAAACAGCGTTCGCCCGCGTGCGATAATCTCCGGCCGTGGCGTCATCAGTGATGTAAACGGAGTTTGGCTGGCGCGCGATGTCCCGAGTTTTGTCCTTGGCGTTTATCCCTCCGACCTGCCGAAAAAAACTTCCGACCGCGAAGCCGAATACCAGAAGCTGGCGGCTTTGTCCGGCGTTTCCGCCGACGAGATTCGCCGTCGGGTTGATGCCTCCGGACTAACCTCAATTCAATTGGAGATTATCAAGCCCGACCTTGGGCGCGAGGAGTCGCTGATTTTACAGGAGTCAACTTCCGGCATGCCGGGCGTTACCGTCTCCGCTCAATCAATGCGCCAATATAAAAACGACTCCGGTTTGGCGGAAATTTTGGGCTACACCGGGCTGATTTCCACCGACGAACTTTCGACCGACCCCAATTATCTGATGAACGAATACACCGGCAAGGCCGGACTGGAAAAAAGTTATCAGGGTGATTTGCGCGGGACACCGGGAATCGAAAAAGTCGAGGTTAATTCTCACGGCAAAGTTGCCCAAACTTTGAGCGATTCGTCAAACAAACTTCCAGTTGCCGGGAATAATTTGACTCTAAATATTGATTACAACTTGCAAAAAGTTATGTCCGACCAGCTGGCGGCCGGCATCGCCGGCTCGGGCACCGGCTCAACCGCCGGCACCGTTGTCGCGATGAATCCGCAAACCGGCGCTGTTTTGGGTATGGTGTCGCTCCCAAGTTATGACAATAATATCTTTGCTGGCAAAGTTGATTCAAGTGAATATCAGAAACTTTTAGCTGACCCAAACTTTCCGCTCCTAAATCGGGCAACAATGGGAATTTATCCTTCGGGCTCAATAATTAAAATCGTTATGGCCGCCGCCGGCATTGACGCCGGCGTCATCACGCCATCAACAGCGATCGAAACGCCGGCGGAAATTGACATCGGCGATTACAAATTTCCCGACTGGAAATATCACACCGGCCTGACCGATGTCGAGCGGGCAATCGCCGAATCGAATGATATTTTTTTCTACGCCGTCGCCGGCGGTTATGACAAAATCAAAGGACTCGGCATTAGATTGATTGATAACTATCTCTCGCTTTTTGGTTTCGGCGAGAAAACCGGCATTGATCTGCCATCGGAGGCCGCCGGCTTGGTGCCGACGCCGGAGTGGAAGGAAAAAGTTCGCGGCGAACCGTGGTATCTCGGCGACAGCTACCACCTCGGCATCGGCCAGGGCGACTTTTTGATCACGCCACTGCAAATGGTTCGGGCGGTTTGCGCCATCGCCAACGGCGGAAAATTAGTTGTGCCAGAGTTAGTAAAAAATATCACCGACCAGAGCGAAAAAATTGTCCAAACGATGTCGCCAAAAACCCTGCGACAAAATTTTGTTTCGGCCGAAGCGATTGCAACATCGCAAGCCGGAATGCGGCAAGCAGTGACTTCGGCATCCGGCTCCGGCCGACTTTTACAGAATTTACCGGTAACTTCGGCGGCAAAAACCGGCACTGCTCAATTTATGAACAACCAAAAAGAGCACGCTTGGTTTGAGGCCTACGCGCCATACGAAAATCCGCAAATTGCCATTGTTGTGATGATTGAAGGCGGCGGCGAAGGTTATACCGCCGCCGGCCCTGTCGCTGATAATATTTTGCAGTACTATTTTTCCCAAAGGTAATTTTATGTCATTGCGAGAAGTCAAGCAGTCGGCAAACGACGAAGCAATCTTGTTTTTGTCTGGCGGTTTTATTCCCTCCGACGCTCTGATCGGAATCCCAACATTCGCCGGCTGGCGAATCGTCGGGGCGTGTCAAAATCCATGTGCTTGCATTTTTTCCTTGACTTTTATTTCGCCATTTGATAAATTGATTTTGTTGTTCCAATCCGAAGGGAGCTGGTTGAAGATGCCGGCACGAAAAGTCAGAGTCAAAAAATAAAAGTCACCGGAGGATTCGACACCGAATTCGTTCAAGAACCGGCCAAAGGCCGAAGGTTCGTATCTTTGGCTAAAAATTCTATTGGCGATATTGATTATTTCATTTGTTGTCGGAGTTTTGGCCGCGATTTATTATGCCGTGATTGCACCACAAAACGCGGCGAGAAATTTCCGTGAAAATCAAAAAACAACTTCGAGTTTGTATACTCCCTCTCCGGCCGAAACTGGTCGGAATTTTTGTCTCAAATTTTGGCAAGAAAAACCGGGGAATTTTTAAGCTCCAGCTTAAAAATTCCCCAAAATGCTTTTTATTTTCTGAATTTCGTGCTTATAATTCGGGAAAAATTAAGCTCCAGCTTATTTTTTCCCGAAAACAAATTCCAGAAAAAAAATCAAGCCCGGGATTTGGGCTTGTGGGTTTGGGATTTTCGCGTTTTTGGTTTTGAATCCGGATCTGGATGCGTCATTGCGGAACGAATTTGAGTCATTCGAGCAATTGCTGATTCGTCAAGTTTCATTGCGTCTGAAGGAATTCTTCTGCCAAGGGGAATAACAATAACGGGACCGTCATTTTTCTTCCTCATTTCGGTGACACCTCCATAATTTCAGTATAACCTCTTGACAAGATTTTTTCAATCGGCTAAAATTACAATATAGTTTAAAAATTAAAAACTGGGCTAGGACATATCCTCTAAAAAGGGATTTATTTTTTTAGAGCCCGATCAATTAGGGAGAAATTATGATCGAGGAAATTATTCTGACGGCTAGTGGTCGAGCAAAACTTGAAGCCGAACTAACGAAACTCAAAAATGAGGATTTGAAGGAAGTTGCCGAGCAAATTAAATCCGCCCGGGAACTTGGTGATCTTTCGGAAAATGCCGATTATCATCAGGCGCGTGAAAAGCAGGCATTTGTTGCCGGCCGAATTGAGGAGATCGAGTGGAAACTTTCGCACGCCCGAATGGCAGAAAAATCAAACGGTTGTAATGTCGTCGCCATCGGTTGCCGAGCGGTTTTGAAGTCAAGTGACGGAAACGAAAATTATGAAATTGTTGGCGCCACTGAAGCCGATCCAGCAGTTGGAAAAATCTCCGTTTCCTCGCCGATTGCCAAAGCGATTCTGGGCCACAAAGTCGGCGACAAAGTTGCGGCCGAAACTCCGGTCGGCGAAATTAAATATGAAATTAAATCAATAGAATAAGCCGATAAGTCGTAAGCTTGTAAGCTGTAAGCAAAAAACCATCCGGAAAGGGTGGTTTTTCGAAAGAAAAAAGACGCGAGTTACCGCGTCAAGGTTCGGGGTCTAGTTGTTGATAGTGGAGAAAGTAAATTGCGATTTTGGTTTCGAAACGCCGGCGGCAAATCCGGAAGCGAATTTCGTTTCATATTTCGGAAGTTATTGGTGTCTTTCAGCTTCATGTCAGCCCTCCGATAGTCAGAATCTATTTTTATCCTAGCAAAAAAATCCTTTTGGGGCAAGAGAAAATCAGCTTTCGATTATTCCGCCGCCCAAAACTTCGTCCCACTTCGCCCGACCAAAGCGGGCTTCGCGGGACGGGCTTCGCCCGTAAATCACCGCCGACTGGCCGGGTGTAATTGCTCGTTGTGGCTCGGCGAATATGACTTTGATGTTGTCGCTAGATCCTTCGACAAGCTCAGGATGACTTGTGATTTTACAAGTCACTTCCGAATGCCGGTATCTGATTTTAACTGAAAGATTTGAATTCTGAATTATGAATTCTGAATTGTGAATAAAATTTAAACTATTGACAATCATTTCTTTTTTGAACACTTCATTGTTGCCGCCAACAATCAACTGATTTTTTTCTTGATTAAATCCAACAACATAAAGCGGTTTTTTATCTTTGATTTTTGATTTGTCATTTTGATTTTTGATTTTTGATTTTTGATCTATTAACTTTCTCTGTCCAATCGTATAATTTAGCAAACCTTGATGCTGACCGACAACATTGCCTTCGATATCGACAATTTCGCCCGGCAGAAAAAACTTTTCTGGCAAATACCGGCGCAAAAAGTTGCGGTAATCTTTGTCGGCAAAAAAACAGATTTCCTGACTCTCCGGCTTCTCTTTGACTGGCAAATTATATTTGATCGCCAATTTTCGGACATCGATTTTTTTCATCTCGCCTAGCGGAAATAAAATTTTCGCCAACTGATTTTGATTCAGCCGGTAAAGCATATATGACTGGTCTTTGGTTTCGTCAACGCCTTTCAACAAATGATATTCCTTTTTACTTTTTGATTTATCATTTTGATCTTTGATTTTTGATCTTTGATTTATTCTGGCATAGTGTCCCGTCGCCAATTTTTCGCAACCGATTGCCAATGCTTTTTTCAGAAGCAAATCAAATTTTATTTTTTCGTTACAGATAATGCAGGGATTTGGCGTCCGCAAATTTTGATATTCGGTCAAAAAATAATCTACGACAGCTTTTTTGAACTCGCTTTTGGCGTTTATAACATAAAATGGAATGTTTAATTTCGCCGCTACCGCCCGGGCATCTTCCAGCGCCTGATAATCGCAACAGTGGTTGTCGCGCCGACAAGTTTTGCCATCCGGGAATAAGGGACTTGTCCCGCGAAGTCCGCCTTGGGCAGACGAAGTGGGATCGCTCCACAATTTCAAAAACAGCCCGACCAAGTCGTGCCCGTAATCCTTTAGGATTTTTGCCGCCACGGCGGAATCAACACCACCGGACAGGGCAATTGCTAATTTCATAATTGAGAGTTAAGAATTCAGAATGCAGAATGTAATTTAGAATTGAGAATTTTTCAAAACAAAATCCCCTTCCGCAATTCTAAATTCTGAGATCTTAATTCTTAATTGTTTCTACTAAATAATTCATTCCTTCGGACCATCGCAACCAAAAGTTCGTGCAAAATCGGCGTTCGAAGCTGAGTTTTATACTCGGAAAGTGCTTGAAATTTTGTATCTTCCTCCGATTGACTTAAAGATAATTTCTGCCAGTTGTGGTTACCATTTGCTAATCGTTTTGGCGGCGTCAAAAATTTATCTTCATGCAAACCAATTGGTCGCGGGTAAAAAGTCGAATGAACCAAATATGAATAGCCGCTGGCATTTTGGTAATTTGGCAAAAGATTTTTGACTGTTTGACCGATAAATTTGTGATCAGGATTTTGATCCGACGAATCGGGGTAGATAATTATCGTTGGCGAAAAATTATCAATCTGATTTTTCAACATCGCCGATAAGTCAGCGGCGGAAACTTTTTTTGCCAGATAAAATTCCGGCTGATTCAAAAAAACCAGGTCGGATGATGATAATCCTAAAATTTCCGCTACTTTTTGAAACTCCGCCCGGCGCTCGGCACCTAAACCGCGACGATTACCATCGGTAACCAGAACGACTTCGACTTTGGCGCCAAGATTTTTTGCTTTGACGATAGCTCCACCGGTGGCGATCGTTTCGTCATCCGGGTGTGGTGAAAAAACTAAAACTCGGTCGGAACTTTTTATCTGAATCTCCGCCATATTTTCGATCGACGATTGCGGCAAAACCGAATAAAAATGACGATAAACTAGGTAACCGGCAAGTGCCAAAATAGCAACGCTGAAAACAATCCAGAGAAATTTTTTAGAAAGAAATTTCATTTTTTAAGTATCTTAAGTTGCTTAATTTTCTTCCGATAATCTTTTATCGCTTTCCTCACCCCCTCTTCGGCCAAAATTGAGCAGTGGTATTTTGCCGGCGGGAATTTGCCCATCTCGGCGGCGATCTGTTTTGATGTTAGCTTTAACGCTTCTTCAAGTGATTTACCTTTCACTAGTTCGGTCGCAATAGACGACGAAGCAATCGCCGCCCCACAGCCCAAGGTTTGGAATTTGATGTCGGAAATGTATTCTTCTGGCTTACCGCTTACTAGCTTACGACTTACGACTTTTATAAAAATTCGCATAACATCCCCGCAATTCGGATTGCCGACAGTTCCGACGCCGTCGGCACCTTTAATCTCACCGAGATTTCTCGGGTTTCGAAAATGCTCCATTATTTTTTCACTATATAAATTTTCCATCTTTATTCTTAAAAATCTTAAGTGGCTTAAGTTACTTATTTCATCGGTGACATATTTCTAAGTTTTTCGACGATTTTTGGCATTACTTCCAATACCTTACCAATTTCCGCCTTGGTTGTCGAGCGGCCGAGGGTGAAACGAATCGAGCCGTGACACTGCTCTGGGTGCAAACCCATCGAAATCAGGACATGAGACGGCTCAAGCGAGCCGGAGGTGCAAGCCGAACCGGTCGAGGCGGCAATATTTTCCATATCAAGATTCAATAAAATTGATTCGCCTTCGGCATTCAAAAAAGAGATGTTGACATTCGCCGGCGACCGAAACTCCCGGCTACCGTTCAAAAATGAATTTGGAATTTTCAAAAGTCCATCGATTAATCCGTTTCTTAAATTTTCAATTCCATTTTTATTATTTATTATTTTTGATTTATTATTTAAAATTTCCACCGCTTTCCCAAACCCAACAATTCCCGCAACATTCTCCGTCCCGGCTCGCTTTTTATACTCCTGTCCGCCACCAACAATTTGCTGTTTGATTTCGACCCCGTCGCGAAGATATAAAAGTCCGACACCTTTGGGTCCGTAAATTTTGTGTGCCGACAGCGTCAAAAGATCAACATGCAAATAGTCAACATTCATTTCAAAATACTCCGCCGCCTGCACCGCATCAGTGTGAAAAAAAATCCTACCGATATTTTGATCTTTGATCTTTGATTTTTGATTTTGTTTTTCAATCATTTTCCCGATTTCCCGAATTGGCTGAACCGTTCCGATTTCGTTGTTGACATACATAATTGAAACCAATACTGTGTTTTTTTTGATTGCCGCCTCGACGTCGGCAACTTCGATAATTCCGTCGCGATTCGGCTTAACATATGTCGCTTCAATTTTCCCCTCTTCCTCCAACTCCTTGACCGACTGCAGCACCGCATGATGTTCAAACACACTGGTGATAATATGTGGTTTTTGGTTTTCTTTTTCTATTTTTACTCTGTCATTTTGCATTTTGATTTTTGATATTTGATTTTCTATAATTCCTCTTATCGCCAAATTGTCGGATTCCGATCCACCCGAAGTGAAAATAATTTCCTCCGTTTTGCAATTCAAAAACTCGGCAATTTTTCGCCGCGCTTCATCAACGGCAAAACGCGCTTCCTGGCCGAGACCGTGAATCGAGGACGGATTTCCAAACTTATCGCTAAAATATGGCAGCATCTTTTTCAGCACATTATCATCCACCAAAGTCGTAGCCGCGTGATCTAAATATATTTTTTTCATAAGAAATAAAAAATAAAAAATCAAATATTAAAATGATAAATCAAAATTCAAAAAGGATTTCTGGAATCTTTTTCTTTTTTACTCCGTCATTTTGCATTTTGATTTTTTCTAGCTTCAGCTGACCCTGCGGGGATATTTGCATTTGCAATCCTTCGCAAATCCTCCATGCATTTTTTACAACCACTACCGGAAACCGCCGACTCAAATTCTTCTTTTGGCAACAAAAACGCCACCGGCTTTGAATAGCGACTGACTTGATAAATTTCACCCGCCTCGACCTCTTTCATTACTTTCGAGATTTGATTTTGTAGCTGGTTGATATTAATTTGTTTCATCATTTTCCGAAATTAGTTATTCGTTATTTGGACCATTCGTCATCCATTTCTGTCATTTCTAATATAACATTTGACCTAACATTTTGTCAAGCATTGCTTTCTGTAAATTTAATTGCTATTATTGAGATAACCAAACGGAGGTGTTGGCGATGGCACATGTCCGAACACATAGCATTTTCCCCCGGTTTTTGCGCCGTTATATTGAGAAATTCTATCGGCGACAAAATAACTTCAAAATCGGATTCTATCGGCTAGCGGGAAAAAAGATATTCTTAGACAGCTCTGTTCGAATGCAATTGTGGTCCGATCTAGTGGAAATACTGGAAAAAGCTGGTTGTCTGATTGTTGACAGCCAGCCAAATTCGGATATCCGTATCAGATTTCATGGCGGAATGTTGATAGCTAGCTTCAAAAACCGTCCGCACAACGGAATGGCATCGCCGATTTACAGCAACATCGGATCCAGCGTAAAAATATTCTTTTTCAACTTGGCGGAAAAATTCGGTGGCTTCACCACGGCTGGCTAGCTGTGGTTTTTTTATAATTTGTGTAATTAGCTCACGATCGGAAGTGAATTACACAAATCTGAGACCAAATAGTTCTCGCTTAGACACTCGAACGATAAAAAATTTAATTGAGTCCAAAAAGTGTCATCGCTTTTTTGGTTGTTGTTCGCTCGACTTCGGTCAAAGAAACTTTTTTAATTCTGGCGATCTCTTCAGCGACGCGAACGACAAAAGCCGGCTCATTTCTTTTGCCGCGGTACGGCTCCGGCGCCAAATACGGGCAATCGGTTTCGATCATCATCGCACCCAAGGGAATTGACTCAATCAAAACCTCTCGCGAGCTGTCGCGACCAAAAGTGATATTGCCGGTGAAAGAGATCGCCATTCCGAGCTCCAAAATCTTTTTGGCGAATTCGTTGTCGCCGGAAAAACAGTGTAGAACGCCACGGATATCTTTTTGGTAGCTTTTGAGGATGGCGTAAATATCGCTTTCGGCTTCGCGGCAGTGAATAATTACCGGCTTTCGGAGCTCGATCGAAAGATCCAACATTTGCTCGAAACAAAAAATCTGTTTCTCTCTTGTCGGATATTTTGAAAATTGCGACGAGCGTTTTAAGTAATAATAATCAAGACCGATTTCACCGACAGCGACAACTTTCGGGTGGGCGGCCAGAGTAAAAAGTCGTTGTTTGGTTTCAATGTCTAGGTCGTTAGCCGAGTGTGGGTGGACGCCGACGGCGGCGAAGATCTCCGGATACTTTCGCGCCAGATCAACCGATTTTTTTGACGACTCAAAATCAACGCCGACATTGATAATTCGACCGACATCATTTTCACCAGCCCGACCCAAAACCTCATGAACTTCGTTTTTGAAGTCGGGAAAATCAAGATGTGTGTGAGTATCGATAAGCATTTTTTACCTAAGTTGCTTAGGTGACTTAAGTGACTTAGATTATCTAAAGAAGCTAACCCAAACCACCGTCGCGATTATGATTGCCGAGGCGATAATATCCCGTTTTTTCAGATTCTCCTTAAAGTAAAAGGCGGAAAAAAAGTAGACCAGGAGCGGACCCAAAACCAGAATGATCGTCGTTTCAACAACGCCAAGCCGGGCAAAGCCGTAAAATTTCAAAACCATTTGCACGACACCAAAAGCCGCCGACAAAATTATATAAGCAAAACAGCGTGCCGGCATTGCCAAAAGTTTCGGTCGCCAAAAGATTAGGAATATAATTGCCATCACCGAAGTTCGGGCAAAATAGAGCGACGCCGGTGAAAAAACGCCGAGAAGCATTTTAATAATGATTGATTCGAGCGACATTAAAAGCATCGCTAGCACGATGACGCCGGTGTTACGGCTGATTTGCAGGTGATGATGGCGGAATCGTGAAGCGACCAAAACAATCGAAGCAATACCACCGGCAATGAATAGCGGCAAATTCCGCTCATTTGGAAGAAAAATTTCGGAAAAAACGATGGTGAACAGCGGCGCCAAAAGCATTACCATTTCAAAATTGTGAATCTCCTCCGACTGAATTCCGCGATAATAAAACGAGTTCCAGGTGATGGCGACAATAATCATTGCCAAAAATAGCAAGATATATTTCGTCGTAAATAGTAACTGCCAGTTGACGACACCGAATTTCGGCAGAAGAAAGGCAGTGATAACTGCCAACCACAAAAAAAGTAGCGGCACAAATCGCTTGACCGGAATTTTATAGCGGGAGAGGACAACCTTGTCAACAACCACCCCGCCGGCATAGCCAATTGCAGCGATGAATGATTCAATCATAAAAGTTCAAAATTAAAAGTGAAAAGTGAAAAATTATAATTTAAAACTTGAAAATATCATTTAACCCTCAGTCCCGAATACTCCGAAAGAGTTTTCAAAGTTTCTCGGACCGACGGGTTGCCCGTGTTTTCAACATTAACCGAATAATTTTCCGCCAACTTGGTAATTACTTCGTCAGCCCAAGAAGGAGTCAAAACTTTGATACCGGAGAAATCAACGACAATCGTTTCCTTTTTGTCTACATCTCTCAAATGAGATGACATAACCAAAAACGCTTCTCTACCAGCCGGACGAGAAACCAAAATGTCACCAAATTTTACCAATTCAATTTTCATAATATTTTAGTTAGAAATAATTGCCAAACAGCCGTTAATTTTTCCTGACTGACTAATTTTCATTTCATTATTTAGCTCGGCTTTGGCCGAACCGGAAATGAAAACCAGATGGCTTTCTGTTTGTTTCACACTTTCTTTGACAAATTTCAATCCGTTACCACGAGACTCCGGTGCCCGACCGGAAATTTTTTCGTTGAAAGCAGTGTCCAAAGCTTCTTGATCATTTTTCAACTCCGGTTTTACTCGTTTCAAAGTTTTTAAAATTCCCTGGCCACGATCGGCTAAAATTATTGTCAGCTTTTTGCCGTCAATTTCATAAGCGAAGAAAATTCCAACAATATCCGGCCAGTTCCCCAAATTGTGGTCGAATGAATTATTCCCAATCTCACTAGCGATTGCTGACAAAATATAAACATCGTTTTCCGGAATCTCAGAATTGTTGAGAAGAAAATTCACCATCGAATCAAATCGAGGTTGAAAAATGTCTCTTGTGGCACAATAATACTTTTCTTCGATTTGAAAAGCCGTGTCGGATTCTGCCCATTTTTGAGCCAAATTAATAATTTTTTTCATGTTTTGATTATATCAGAAATTTATTTCTCAATTCGTGGGAAAAGCGGTTCGGGTTTTAAGGTTTCCAGTTGATGTTTCATTTTGTCCGCGGTTTCCGGCATAAAGTAGGAAATCGGCGTGACCAGATTCGACAGCGACCGATGGACTTCCGACAAAACCTCAACCAGTTTTCCACTGTCGGACTTCGCCAACTCCCAAGGTTTACTTTGGTCAATAAATTGATTTAATTCGGCAATGACTTTCCAAATTTCCGTTAGCGCTTGATCGAATTTCAATTCCTCGATCAGATTTAATATTTTTATGTTTGTTTCTGGTTTTTCTTCATTTGTTTCGGATTTCGATATTCGGATTTTGTATTTATTTATCATACTTATCGTTCTCTGCAGCAAATTCCCCAACCCGTTCGCCAGGTCAGATTGATAACGTGCCGCCAATTTTTCCTCCGAGACATCGCCGTCTTGACCAAAAGGAACTTCACGCAAAAGAAAATAGCGAACGGCATCAACGCAATATTTTTCCGCAAGCTCTACCGGATCAAGAACATTGCCGAGCGACTTACTCATCTTTGCGCCACCGGAAGTAAAAAATCCGTGAGCGAAAACTTTTCGCGGAATTTCCTCACCGATCGCCAACAAAAGTGCCGGCCAAATAACGCAATGGAATTTGATAATGTCTTTGCCGACGAGATGTAAATCAGCCGGCCAAAAACGATGAAATTCCCGAACATCTTCGCCATAACAGATCGCCGAACAGTAATTAAAAAGTTCATCGAGCCAAACATAAATCGTTTGATTTTTATCCCATGGCAAAGGGAGGGCAAATTTGGCATTTTGGCGCGAAACGGCGATGTCTTCCAATCCTTGCGAGATAAACGACAAAACTTCGTTCTTGCGTTCATCTGGTGCAATGATTAATTCGTCACTCTTGATTTTTTTTGTTAAAATTTCGCCATATTCCGACAGTTTGAAAAACCAATTTTTTTCCTTGACGATTTCCGGCTTCGTTTTGTGTTCCGGACAAACTCCGTCAACTAAATCTGACTGTTTGACAAACGCCTCGTGGCCGACACAATACAAACCTTCGTAATCCTTTTCATACAATTTCCCCGATTCTTTTAGTTTGATGAAGAATTTTTCGACCGCTTTTTCGTGGCGCGGTTCGGTTGTCCGAATAAAATCATCGTTGGAAATGTTTAATTTTTTCCAAGCCGACTTAAATTTCGGTGCCATCTCGTCGACAAATTCCTCCGGCTCTTTGCCGGCTTTTTCAGCGCTGGCGGCGATTTTGCTACCATGCTCGGCGACACCGGTCAGGAAAAAAACCTCGTCGCCGCGGGCGCGATAAAACCTTGCCAAAACATCGGCGGCGATTGTCGTATAAGCCGAGCCGACATGCGGTTTATCATTGACATAATAAATCGGAGTTGTGATGTAAAACTTTTTGTTCATAATCCAATCGTATCAAATCGAAGTTCTCTCGTAAAGCTTGACAAAGCCAAAATTTTTGTGTACTATATATAGTAAACGACCACGCTCCACAGGGGGCGAGACGATGAGTAAGCTTCTCGAGGTTGCAATGGGAATAGGTTTGGTGTGTATAGCTGCCGGACTTTTGACGATCTTCGCCTGTTTGTGTAATGGCAGAAAAACTCGAGAATTCGAAACCATAAATCACATTTCTCTTGACGGCCAACCGCTAGCCCCACACTAGCGGCTTTTTTTTATTTTCGCCAAAGAAAAAAGCGACCATTATTCGGCCGCTTCAATGTTTTGTTTTAATTCTTTTTCTTTTTGCCGTAAAATCCAGATTCCAAACAGAGTCGCGTACAAGGCCGACGCCGATTCCAATGCAAGAAACAACTGGAAATGTCGGCCATCAGCCAAAAAAACCAGTAGAATCGTCAGCGACGCAACTAATCCGAGCAACCAAAGACATCGGAAAATAATTCGAGATGACTCGGAGTTTACCAGCTCTGGCAAAACACGCTTTTCTTCCAAAAGATATGCAATGCAGAAAATACAGGCGGAAGAAATCCCAAGAAATGCGATCGCGGCTAAAATCAACCCAACAAGTTGCAACGCGTACAAATCAACTGATGGATGTCTGGCAGAAAAAGTCAGACCAGAACATGTGAGCGCCATTGGAGCCACTCCGAGCCACAAAACAAACATCATGATATTAAACAGCGTCTTGAAAAGATACTTCGCCGTCACCATTTGTCTTCGCCTCCGGAACCTGGAATACCTATTTTATACCACAACGAGAAAAATTTTACAATGCAAAAATTCTTAATTCTCAATTACATTCTGAGATCTTAATTTTGAATTCTTAATTATCACCACAAATTCGCCTTTTATTTTATGATTTTTTAGGCCAGAAATGATGTCGGCAATTTTGCCGCTCCAATATTCTTCAAACTTTTTTGTCATTTCGCGGGCGATGAATATCTCTGTGTCGGCGGCAAAAAAAACTGATATATCTTTCAGTGTCCGCTCGATTCTCTGTGCCGATTCGTAGATAACGACCGGACATTTTAGTGCCGATAATTCTTTCAGTTTTGTCTGCCGACCTTTTTTCTTCGGCAAAAAACCGGCAAAGTAAAATTCTTTGTCAACAATTCCCGAAACACTAACCGCCGCCGTCAACGCCGACGGTCCGGGAATTGGAATGATTTGGATTTCATTTCCATCATTTTGACTTTTGATTTTTGATTTTTGAATTAATTTCTGTCCCGGATCAGAAATTCCCGGCGTGCCATTATCGCTGACATAAGCCGCATTTTCACCATCACTTATCCGCCGAATCACCATTTCAATTTTCTCCTCCGACGAATGCCGGTGAAGTGAGATCAACTCTTTTTTGATTCCCATGTGATGTAAAAGTCCACCGGCAACTCGAGTATCTTCGCAAACAACAAAATCAACGGCTGATAAAATCTCAATCGCTCGTTTCGTTATATCGCCCAAATTCCCAATCGGCGTCGCCACAATGTAGAGTATCCCCTGTTTCATCTTGACAAAAGTGTAGCATTTTTTTTCAAAATATGATAGTATCTGGAAAGACAAAACGCCACCGGAAAGGGGTAGCGATTATGAAACTTCTGGTTTCAGCCGACATCGACCCCTGCGATGGGGGCGAAATCTTGAGTTATGTTTTTCTCGAAGTTACGCTGAGAGACGAAGAAGTCGGAGTGATAACTGCGATTGAAAGTTGCATAAAAGAAAATAATCCGGACGAATTCTTTTCCAGATTTGATAGAGCTTTTTTAGATTTTGTATCGGGGAAAATAATGATCCGCCCACCATTCAATAATCCGTATCCGAATGCTTTAATTCGTGGAATTGCAATCCTTTCGAAATAATCCAGCCCACCCGAACCATAGGTTCGGGCTTTTTATTTTGTCATTGCGAGCCATTGAGCAAAGCGAAAGGCGAAGCAATCCTTTAAGATTGCTTCGTTCCTCGCAATGACAAAGGGAAAACTATTTCAGCCACTGTAAAATCATCATCAAAATTAGTGCCATCATGACTACGAAAGCAAACCAACCGCCGGCGTTTGACCAAAATTTATTTTTGTGTTCGCCCATAATTTCTTTTGAATTGGCGATTTTTAAGGTGATGACGAGCAAAATCGGAACTAAAATTCCGGCGATAACTTGCGAATAGAGTAGCATTCGCATCGGGTCAATGCCGAAAAGCGCCACCAGTCCGGAGGCGAGGACGGAGAAAATTATGACAATGTAAAAACCGCGGGCCTCGGAAAATTTTCTGTCGAGTCCTTCGCGCCAGTGAAAAACATCGGAGATAACATAAGCCGATGTCGCCGCCATCACCGGCAGAGCAATTAGCCCGGCGCCCAAAATCCCGATCGAAAACAGGGCAAAGGAGAAATTTCCGGCTAATGGTTTTAGCGCCAGCGCTGCCGATTGTGGCGAGGAGATAAAAACATTTTTGCCGGCGAAAACCGTCGCTGTCGCGACGATGATAAAAAACGAGATCATATTCGACCAAATCATTCCGGCGGTGACGCCGGTTTGGGTCTTGCCCAGATCCTTGACCCGAACATTCTCCTCGACTTCCTCGGTCGTCTGCCAGAAAAAATTGTAAGCTGAAAGCGTACCACCAACCAAGGCGACCGCTACCAGCCACCAGTCATGACCAAATGATATTGAAGGCAAAAAAGTGCCGTGAAGAATCTGCATCCACGGCGGGTGCATCATAAATGTTGAAACGACATAAGCCAGAAGTGCCAAAGTGACAACAAAAAGATAACGGCTGATAACGGCATAACCTTTGGTGACGAGAAAAATCGCAATCAAAAGTCCGATCGGCAGAATCAACCAAAACCAGCTGATGCCGAGAATCGTGCCTAAAATATTGGACATCGCCGCAATGTCGGCGCCGATGATGATAAAATTTGTAATTAAAATTGCCAGCGCCACCGGCACACCGACACGCATTCCAAATCTTTCGCTGATAATTCGGCCAAGTCCCTTTTTTGTCACAACACCGATTCTGGCGGTCATCTCTTCGATGGCGATCAACATCGGCGTCGAAATCAACAAAAGCCAGAGTTGCGAGAAGCCGGCAATTGCGCCGGACTGGGCGTAGGTGACGACCGAACTGGGATCGTCATCGGCCGAACCGGTGATAACGCCCTTGCGTGAATAAAGAAAAAAATCCCGAATATTTCGACGTTTTTTATAGGGCAGGGAGACAATCCGCCCAAGTTCGCCAGCAACTAATTTTGCGCTCTCCGACTCAACTTTAGCGGTAATTTTTGCTCCGCTGGCAACTTCTCGGCCAGCAAATTCAACCACCTCTTTGCCGGCATTAGCTCCGCCGGCAATGACATCGTAAAAACCCTCTCCGACTTTCTCGACACCACTGCCAACCTGGCCGACATCACTGACAGCTCGCCTAACCTCGGGGATTTTTTCTTTGGCTGATTTTTCTTTCCCTATTTTTGAATTTTGATCTGTCATTTTGATTTTTAATTTTTGATTTTTGAATTTACAACATTATATAATTTTAGCCAGTCCTCAATTGTCAATTCTTGCGCTCTGATTTTTTCCGACAACCCCGCACTTTTAATTATATCAGATGCTTCGGTTTTAGAGATATGAAGTCCGGCGGCCAAATTATTTTCCAAGGTCTTTCTTCGGCTAGCAAAACCAAATTTGACAATTCGAAATAGATCCGCTTCCTTAACTTTACGCTTTTCGCTTTTAGTTTTGAGTTTGATAATCGCCGACTCAACTTTTGGCAGCGGGAAAAACGAAGTTGATTTTACAATGTCGACAATTTCCACATCGGCATAAAACTGAACTGAAACCGACAAAAGCGACATCTCGCCAGGACGAGCAACAATTCGTTCGGCAACTTCTTTCTGCACCAACAAAACCATCAACTCCGGTTTGTTGTCCGCTTCCAAAAATTTTCTAATGATGGCAGAAGTAATATTGTAGGGAATATTTGCGACGACTTTGTAGTCATAAGCCGTAAGCTGTAAGCTGTAAGCCGATAAATCCAGATCCAGCGCGTCTTCATTTACTATTTTAATTTTTACTTTGTCATTTTTCTTGCGATAGCTGACCCTGCGGGGATTTTTGATATTTGATATTTGATTTAGAAGTTCGGCGAGAAAGTCGTCTTTTTCAATTGCCACGACCCGGCCGGCTCGGCTGACAAGTTCCTCGGTCAAAACTCCCAGCCCCGGCCCGATTTCGATGACGGTGTCGGTTGATTTTAAATCCGCTGCTTCGACGATTTTCGCCAACACCTCATCGTCAACCAAAAAATTCTGCCCCATATTCTTTTTCGCCCAAATTTTATTCGCCTGCAAGAATTGAATCAGTTCTTCTTTGTTCATATTCTTATCTTATCTTTTCTCTCCACTTTGAGCAAGAAAAATGATTTGTCATTGCGAGCCATCAGCGGAGGCGCGGCAAACTTTTTGGATTGCTTCGTTCCTCGCAATGACGAAATTCCTTGACAAATTCAAACTTCTGCGCTAAGATCTTTTTAGTCGCAACATCACCAACCGGAGGCGAGAACAATGCCATTTGTGACCGTCAGGCATTCGAAATTCGTCGCAGTCCCAATATTCTTCACGAATATGCATCACGATTTGCCAAGAATTGTTGCCGATGCTTTGTCGTGTGGAGATGAAAACGGTTCCTTGTCTCCAAAAGACATAGAAATAAAGTTTGAAGCACAGGGACCACACGATGTCGATAATTACGATGTTGAAATCCTTGTCACAGCAATGGATTTTCCGAGCCGGAAAGCAAACATACAAGAAAGAGCCGCGTTGATTGCTGACAAACTATTGCCAAGAATTCCTCGTCTTGACGAAAAGTATCAGATTTGTGTATTCGTAACACTTTCACCGGCAGGTTTTGCCGAGCAAACTCGTACTATACGAGAATCATAAATCACATTGTGGTGCCAAACGCGCCACTTTTTTTATTGCTTGAGTTCTTCGACCAAAACGTTAGAACAACCGGCCGACGGACAACCAAGTTGAGTGAGATAAGTTTGCGACAAATCGAGAACCACGCCATCCGGTGGCGAAGCGTTGCCCCAAGTGGCGTTGACGCTGACGATGATTGATTTGTTGCCTGACGAAATTCGGATTAAAGTTCCTTTTGGATATTTTGAAATGCCGGAAACAACATAGTTTGAAACCAGCGTCATCGTCGCCCGACCACGAACCGAGGAAAGTACCGTAACTTTCGTTCCGGTGTAATGAATTTCAGTTTTTGCTTCTTTGGTGATTTCAGTCGACAAAAGTGTCCGCTCAACCTCTTCGCCGTCTTCGCGACGAACGCGGTAGGTTAATTTTTTCTCGCCATTTATGCCAGCTTCAGTTCGTTTTTTGCCATAATCGAGATTTGGATCATCTTTATTTACAATTTGGAAAGCGATCGGTTTCGTCTCAACAATATTTGTAATCGCAACTCTGGTGATGATAATTTTATCGCCATCGGCAATGGCCGAATCTAATTTGAAATTGGTTTTGTCATCGGTGCCGAGTTCGATATTTTTCTCGGTCAAAAGCTCACCGGCGGTTTTCAGCCAACTGCGAAAAATTATGGCTTTTTTGCCGTCAATAATTGTGATCGCCGGCGCTTGATGAACAGTAATAACACTTCCAATTCTCGCCTCCGGATCAGGCAAAGTCGAGGCACGATCTTCGGGGTTGATCGTGATGCCGAGATCTTTGGCAATTACCTCGACCTTCAAACTACGGCTTGTACCGACGACTTCCGACGACTTTCCCGATGGCGCAATAACGATAAATTTGTAAGCAAAACTTGGCGACGATTCGATGACTCCTGATGCCAGCGATTTTCGAGAAACAAAAAAGCCAGCGAAAATGATGGAAACCAAAACAATCGAGATGATAAAATTTCGACGCATAGGATTATTATATCAAATATCAAATATCAAAGATCAAAATGTTGGTCGGCACTCCGTGCTGAGATTTTTATATTCTTTTTACCTTTTTCATCTATCATTTTGATTTTTGATATTTTATTTTTGATTTTTCCTCAGATTTCCTCCTTCACTTCCTCCGGAATTTCCTCGAGGAAGCGCGACGGCAGATTCATTGTGAGCTTGCCAAAATAGGTTCGTTCGCCGGCATAAAGCAAATACAGCGTTTTTTGCGCCCGAGTCATTCCGACATAACACAGCCGGCGCTCCTCTTCGACTTGATCCGGCTCAAATTCACTTCTGGAGTGCGGCAGAATCCCCTCCTCGAGACCGATAACGAAAACAATCGGAAATTCCAAACCCTTGGCCGAGTGGAGCGTCATTAATGTGACAACATTTTCATTTGATTTTATCTCGTCGGAGTCCTGATAGAGTGCGACCTTTTCTAAAAAATCATCGAGCGGACTTTCGCTGTCAGCCGTTTCGTTGTAAGTCGCAACCGTTTTTAATTCGAGAATATTTTCCCAACGACCCTCGCCCTCGGCCGTGCCGTCGAGAATAAAGTCCTTATAGCCGGAACTCTCAGTGATGATGTCAATCATATCGGCAACCGACAAATTATCTTTACGCTCGCGAATTCCGTTGATCCAGGATAAGAATTTGGCGATTTTTTCTGGCAGCTCAACCGATAAATTTTCGGCGGCAAAATATTTTTCCAAGGTCTTAGCGCCTATTCCTCGCGGAGGGAGGTTTATCGCCCGCTCAAAGGAAACTCGATCGTTCGGATTGGCGACCAAACGGAGATAGGCCAAAATGTCTTTGACTTCGCGCCGTTGGTAGAAGCGAATGCCGCCGACGACCCGATAGGGAATTTCGTAACGCAAAAACGCTTCTTCGACCGCCCGGGATTGGGCGTTGGTGCGATACAAAACGGCAAATTGAGAAAAGCTTGTAGTTTGTAGTTTGTAGTTTGTAGATAAATCCAAAAATCTAGCCACGGAGTGGCTACCATCATTTTGATTTTTGATTTTTGATTTTTGATTTTGCGCAAGAGATGTAATCTCTTGCGCAACAAACTCCGCTTCATCTTTTTCATTTAACGCTTCGTAAATCTGGATTTTCTGACCATCGGGATTATCGGTCCACAAAGTTTTCTCGGTTTTGTGCCGATTATATTTAATTAAAGCATCGGCGCCGACCAAAATATTTTTTGTCGAGCGATAATTTTGCTCAAGTTTTATCACCTTCGTTTGGGGAAAATCGCGCTCAAAATTTAAGATATTTCGAAAGTTGGCGCCGCGAAAACCGTATATTGACTGCGAATCATCGCCGACGACACATAAATTTTTATGAATTTTCGACAGCTGGCGAATCCAGAGATACTGAACCTGGTTCGTATCCTGATATTCGTCAACCAAAATGTATTTGAAAATCCGCTGATATTTTTCCAGAGCCGTTGGGTTATCATCGAAAAGTTTGACGCAGTTCAAAAGCAAGTCATCGAAATCCATCGCCCCGATTGATTTTAGATATTTTTGATATTCCGCGTAGACATCGCGAACAATTTCATCAAAGTGTGAGTTGGCGTATTTGGAATACTCTTTTGGACCGAGAAATTCATTTTTCGCGCCAGAAATGTGAGAAAGAATGGCGTTTGGATTGTAATTTTTCGGATTGATATTTTGATCGCGCATGATTTTCTTCACCACCGAAAGCTGGTCCTGCGAATCATAAATTGTAAAATTCGACGGGTAGCCGATATGCTGGGCCTCGCGTCGCAAAATCTTGACGCAAATTGAGTGGAAAGTGCCAAGCCATGGTAGTTTGTAGTTTGTAGAATTTTCTTCGTCATTCCAGTGAAGATGGGAATCTACTGATAGTCCAGCCACGGAGTGGCTACCATCATTTTGATTTTTGATTTTTGATTTTTGATTTAGCAGAATTTCCATTCGCGCTTTCATCTCTCCCGCCGCTTTGTTGGTAAAAGTGACACAAAGGATATTGAAAGGTGAAACTTTTTTTTCTGATATCAAAAAAGCCAGTCGGTGCGTCAACGCCCGGGTTTTGCCGCTGCCGGCACCAGCCAGGATTAACACCGGCCCTTCGGTTGTCCGAACCGCTTCCTGTTGTGGCGGGTTTAGTCCTTCGAAAATGTTTTTCATAAGTTGCTTAAGTTTCTTAAGTGACGTAAGTCACTTATTCATAATAGCCGAAAAAAATCCACTCGGCAATCAAAAAAGGCGCAGGATTTACTTGCTTATAGGGAACAAAAATTTTAATTATTGCCCTGCAGTATCACTACGCCTTTGAGGGGTGTCGCGAAAACGACTTAGAATCGCTTCGTGGCATCCCTCAATTGATATTTTATCTATCAAGAGACACCTTTCACGTTTCTTTTTTCCCCGTGTTCTTTGTCCTTACCAAATTTTTTTGATTTTCTGATTTACTTTTTCTTTTTGTTTTATTTGGTTTGGTTTTGGCAAGGAGATCAGAAAAAAAATTTCTAATGTCAAATTTCTAATTTCTAAAAAATATTTGACATTTGTAATTAGGAATTAGGCATTTATTTCTAACTTCCTTGCCAACGGTAAAATCAACGAAAAAACTCCTCGGAAGAGGAGCACATTAAAAATTTCAAATGACTAATTTCTAATGCCAAACAAAATCCATTTGACATTTGTAATTTGGAATTAGGCATTTATTTTATTCGCCCCTCCAGACGAATGAGTGCTATTAAATTGTTAATGTTATATTTATTATAACGCACAATTCCCCAATTTGTCAAGACATAAAGCGACTATTTTCGATCAGACAAAAAATTAGTCAGTGTGGAAATAGATAATTTATATCAAAAATCAAAATGTTGGTCGGCACTCCGTACCGGGATTTTATTTCTTTAGATATATTTTATTTGTCATTTTGATTTTTGATATTTGCTTTTTGATTTTCTTTCCGATTTGACTTATTGTGCTATAATATATCAAGAGGCAAATATGAACCGTGATCGGACAAAAAGCACAATACTCTATTTGCTGGTTTTGGTAGTTCTGGCGACGAGTTTCATCATTTTTGGTGTTTTTTATTTGAAAGACGCCAAAACTTCCGACAAAAATTCAACGACTTCGACCGCAACTGTGCCGACCGGCGATAATCAAAACCAGAATTTGGAGGAACTACCCCCCGACCAAAAACTTTACGCCGCGGCGATCGAGAGCATTGACGCTAAAAATTATAATCAGGCGATCAGTAATTTAACCGAGGCGATCAAGGAAAATCCCGACAATCCGAGTTACTATTCGGTAAAATCGGAGGCCGAGGTTTTGGCCGGCAAAAAAGATGATGCAATCGCAACGCTCGAAGCCGGATTGAAAATCAATCCGGACAATGAGGTCCTAAATTCCAAGCTGGATGTTCTTCAGAAGAATGATCTGGCGCCGGCGAATCAGGATACGCCGAGACAGTAAAAAATTCCAAATTTCTAATTTCTAATTTCAAAAATGGGATTGAAGCGAGGGGCAAAACTGGCAACGATTTTTGCGGCGGTGGTAATTGTTGCGCTGCCGGTTTTTGCTTTCGCTTCGCATGTCGAACTGCGAACCGTCAATGCTCGCCAGGCCTATCTCGACACTTTTTTCAATAAAACTGTTGCCCAACTGATTTATGACGAATCAACCCAACATAATGTTAACCCCCGGCTGATTTTGGATGTTCTGCAGCGGGAAAGTTCGGCGATTACCCAATCAACGCCGTCTTCGGACACTCGCCGCGCTTGGCCGATGTTTTATAACTACGATGAAAGCATGGCGTCGTGCTTGACTTCGGGCATAAACTGCACCGACGCGAAATACAACAAACCGGATTACAGTTATCGGGCAGAAAATTACGGTGGTGTCGGCCAACAAATCGCCTACGCCACCGCTCAACTTCGAAATCTTCATGACTCTGCCGGCTATTGCGGCGGCGGACTGGCGGTTTCGGTTGATGGAAACACAATTACCACCGACAACGCCGGGTCGTGCGCGCTTTACAAATACACACCGCACATTGTCTCCTACAACACCGGTTCGGCATTTTACACCAACTGGCAAAGCTGGTGGAGTGGAACGCCAAACGGCGGCAGTTACTCGGCGACAAATATTATTTCCGAGGATAATTTCGCTAATGACAGTCCGATGACAACCGATCAAATCAACAGCTTCTTGACCGGAAAAGGCAGCTGGCTCGGTGGTCTTATGATTGCCGAATACATCTCTGTTCCCTATCCGGTTCTGGTTGCCGACGCGCCGGCGCGGAAATCCGGTGACGCTAACGGCGACGGCAATATTGATCTGCTAGATCTGTCAATTCTCGCGACTTGGTGGGGCACTTCAAACACTGATGCCGACTTCAATCACGACGGCACGGTTGATCTACTCGACTTATCAATCCTGGCAAGCCAGTGGGGACAATAAAATCAATTAACCTAATTGACCTAATTATTCTAATTAACCTAAAAAATGCCAGAAGCTCCAAGCCACAAAAGAAAATATGATCTCGAGGAAAGAACGGCGGCCTTTGGAGAAAATGTTATTCGACTTCTGAAGAAAATTGAAGATAACAGTATCACCAAGCCAATCAAAACCCAACTTACGAAATGCGCAACGAGTGTCGGAGCTAATTATTGTGAAGCTGATGACGCTGAAAATCCGCAAGATTTTAAACATAAAATCGGCATTTGCAAGAAAGAATCTAGGGAGTCGAAACACTTTCTTCGCATGCTGGCAGTCGCAACTCCCAAACTGAAGGATGAGATTCCAATCCTCTGGCAAGAAGCCAAGGAATTAAACTTGATATTCAACACAATTTATCGCTCAGTGAAAAAATAGATTTCTTTTTGGGGCTTTGGTTATTGGTATTTGTTTAGAATAATTAGTATAATTAGAACAATTAGAATAATTTGGAGGGTTCGGTGAAAAGGATTATTTCAATTCTTGTGATATCGGCGATGCTCGTAATCTTTCTGCCAACCTCAACCCTGGCGGCTGGCGGCGTTTATGCAACAGGCGGCGGCGCGAAAACCGTCGGTGATTCTTTTACCGTCACGGTGGCGGCATCGGGCGCGACTTTTAACGCTCTCGAGGGCACGATCTCTGTTTCCGGACCAGTTTCGATTACCAGCTTTTCCGCCGGCGGCGCGACCTGGACCTCGGTACCGGCGAACGGAACACATTTTGTCGGGATGATAATTCCGGCAACAACATCCCTAACAGTTGCAACAATTCGCCTGAAAGCGGCTGGAGTCGGCTCGGGCGCGGTTTCAATTTCTTCGGTTCGATTGGCAAATGCCGGCTCGGAGGTTGGCTCTGGCGCCGGATCTGCCAGTTTTTCAATCGCCAAAGCGCCACAACTGGCTAGTGTGACAGTGACTTCATCGTCTCACCCCGATCAAGCAACGGCCTATGACACAACAACGATCGCTCTCGCTTGGAACAAAGCTAGCGGCGTTGACGGTTTTTCCTATCTTTTAGACCAAGCGGCGGCGACAACACCGGCGGCAAAAATTATTGATGCCGCCACCAGTGCGACACACGCTAATAAAGCAATCGGAATTTACTACTTCCATATTCGCGCTCACAACACCGATGGCTGGGGGCCGACGACGCACTTCGAAATTCAGATCAAAGCGCCGGACGCTAAAGTTGACACAACACTTCCCCAACCAACAAATATCAAAATTGAAAAGTCGGATAATTTTGTCAATGATATTGAAAAAGGCACAATTTCCGGCCTGAAAATTTCCGGCGTCACCGTTCCGGCCTACACGGCAAAAATTACCTTGACTCCGGTGGTTACGATTCCCGACGGCAAAGTTTTAACCGCGGTTGCTGGTGATGATGGCAGTTTTGAAATTTTGATTGATTGGGCAATTCCCGCCGGCCGATATTCGCTGACTGTTCAAGGGCAGAAAGATCTGTCACTGACACCGGTTTCCGACCCGACGATTTTTGAAATCTCGCAGGCCAAAGGCGGCGCCATCAACATTTTGACCGACGCCGACAGCAACCCGCCGACAATTTCCTCGGCGGTTAAATCAGCGACACGAAATTGGAAACTAATCAGCGAAATCGCCGGCGGTGTTTTAATCTTGTTTTTGATCGGACTTTTGATTTATCTCCGCCGCCGCAAATCCCGAAGAACTATTTAATTTATTGTTCGAGAAGGAACGATCTACGAAGTAAACCTGTGGTCGAGAACTCTTTGACTACTATATATAGTATATACCGCCACGCTTGTCAAGCGCTGATGATTTTGCTAAAATCAGAGATATTAAATCTACTATCTCGGATCACCGACGGATTTTACCCTGTGGGCGGGGATGAAAGCTAAATTAAAAAAATGAAAAACGCTCTGGCAGAAAAAACTTTTGTCGTTGTTGTCACCTTTAATCCGGAGGTTGATCTTTTGAAAAAAAACTTGCGGGCGATTTCCAGTCAGTTTGCTAATATTTTGATTGTTGACAACGATTCAAAAAACATCGCCGAGATCGAAAAGTTGGCGGCGCGGCTGAATGTCAAAATCGAAAAGTTGGCGGAAAATTTCGGTATCGCCAAAGCCCAAAATGTCGGGCTGGCGGTGGCAAGCCGGAAAAAATTTGGTTGGCTCCTGACGATGGACCAGGACAGCATAATTCCAAAAAATTTGTCGGCAGAGTATCAAAAAGTTTTGGAGTCGCACGATAATGTCGGTTTGATCGGCTGGAATCAACAACCGAGAAAAAATGATCCAGAAGTGAAAGATAGTTGGTGGATTATTAGTTCCGGTTGCCTATACAAAATTTCAGTGCTGGAGGAGTGCGGCAAATTCGACACTAAATTGTTTATTGATCACGTTGATGATGACATAAACATTAGAGTTAGAAATTTAGGATACAAAACTTTAATAACCAAAAAAGTTGATTTGCATCATCAGTTGGGGACAAGAACCCTACACAAAACAATCCGTGGCGCAGTATATTTTGCCCATAATCCTGTTAGGGTTTATTATATTGTCAGAAATGGAGTGGTAATTTTCAAGAGATACTTCTTTTCCCAACCTCTTTGGATGATGTATGAAATAAAAAATAATATTCGCGAAGGAATTTACTTGCTCTTATATCAACCGAACAAATTCAAAAACTTTTTTCTGTTGCTCCGCGCCTGGTTCGACGGACTAACAAATCGGCTGGGGAAATATTAGGTCTAAAATTTTGAGTTTAGCGCTTTATTAGCGCAACATCGGCGATGGCATTTTCACCGGAGAGACCACTCTTCTTGAAGTGTTAAGATCACATAACTTTCTACCCTACCACTAACCACATCACAGTCAAAACCCAGAGATCGAAAATATTCCTGATATTCCACTTCCGTTGCCTTCTCAATTTCTTTGACAGTTGACGATGGAATTCTTGGATTTTTGTGGCCGAAATCGATGATGATTTTCCCATCCTTTTTTAAAATTCTTTTGTACTCCCGAATTATTCGCTCAATCTGGTTTCCTCCAACTTCCGAGATATGAAATAACGCACCCATTCTCTCATGAATTATGTCTGCACTTCCGTCAGCAACTGGCATATTACGCGAATCGCAAGCAATTGCAAAGTAAGAGACATGTTTTAACTCGATTTTTGAATTCTCAACAACAGCATTTTTAGTATCTCCAACTGTTTTCAAGGCAAAATCAGTCGCAATAATAGTTTGACTCGGCGGATTTTCTTCGGCGTCAAGAATTTCGTCGATCTTTTCTGCGACGCCAACCGCTTTTTCTCCCCTGCTGACGGATGACATAATAAAAACCAAACTTTCGTTTTTCATTCGCTCGACTATCCCCGACGATAAAAGCACAAGTATGACATCACTTACCGTGTCCTCAATCGAAGTTTCGATCCCATTTTCAGTATCCGAATACGGCGACTCGCCGTAATATTCTTGCCAGTCCTGAATTAATTTTTCCGACATGATTATCTCCTTGTTAAAACAACATCAGCAATGGCATTTTCACCGGAGACATTGGTGATTGTGACGCTATCGCCTTTTTTAATGCTGATTTTTCCCAGATCTTTCCGGGCAAACTTTTCCTCGCCCAAATTTTTTTGGATTTCATATTTGGAATTAGAAATTTGTAATTTGAAATTACCTGCTGTTCCGCCGTCCCCGTCCAAATATCTCACCTGCAAGTCATAGTCGCCCGTCTCGGTGATTTTTCCGCCCAATGTTGAGCCAGCTGCATCGGTGTAAATAAAATCCTGCCCGAGGTTGGCAAAGAGCAATTTCCGCCAGAAAAAATATCTGCCACGAGTCCAACCATCTTTGTAATTCGAAAATTCCGTCGCCCAGTCAGACAACGGTAGAAATGTCATCGACGAATCATCCTTGAATTTTTGGATATTTGGATTTTCTCCTGTTTCATTTGAAATTTGTAATTTGTCATTTGAAATTTTATAGATGAATATTCTATTCCCAAATTGACGATCGAGATACAATCCTTTTTTATTTTCCGCCAATGTTTTCATGTCGTCGTTCATCCACTTGTCACGAATCGTCAAATTTTTTTCACCAAGAATTCCGCTGACTTGGTAGTATTTCGATCCCATGTCAGCGCGAACAATGGCACAATCAACACCGGCTGATTGCAAAAGTGCCGCGGTTTCTCCGTTATCATTCGGCTCTAAAAAATGCGAGGTAATTTTGTTTCTTTCGTACATCTGACTCGACGGCAAAACTAGTTGCGACGAATCCTCGGTTAAGTACGGAATGCCAAGAGCCAAGGCAATCAAATCAGAGTTGGCGGCGGCTGGCGAATTGTCATTTAAAAAATAATTGAAATCCAAACTCGGCGGATAGTAAACTTTCTGGCAATAATTCTTGTTCGATTGGAAAAAATTCGCTGCTTGATTGTATTCCTCCGGAATTTGCTGAAGCGGCAAAAAACCGGCGTAGTTGAAGCTGAAATAGGGCCAAATTATCGCCAGCGTCAAGAAAAAAGTGATGGCGATGACCGCGACTCGACCGATTTTGCCGGAAATTTTTGAGACGATGGTATTAGCGCCAAAAACAAATAATGAGATCAGCGAAAACGCCAGCAGAAATTCGAAGTGATAGGTTTCCCGAAACACCGCCAGCAGTGAAAAGTGATTGAAAACAAAGGTGTAAAAACCAGTGAAAAATTTTGTCGGCCCGATGGTGAAAGGTAAAATCAATAGTGATGAGACAATGAGCGCCAAAACCAAATGGCGATTTTTGTGGTCAAAAATCGCCAAGAAAGCAATCAGATAAATCAAACCGAAAGCCAAAAGTATAACCGGCAATTTCGACAAGGGATAAAAATAATCTATCGTAATGTGGTGGTCGGAAAGCATCAAGACATTTCGAAGTGAATGCGGCAGGTCAGCAATAAATTTAAGCGTTACCGCCTGGCCGGCTGAGCCGGTGGTCGTTGCCGTCCGGCTTGCGAGACCGATAATAACCCAGGGTGAATTGGCAACGATCATCGCCAGCGCAAGTTTTGAGAGATTGATGATTTTGCCGACGATGATTTTTCGTTTCGGCCAAACGAAAACTTCGACGATCAGGAAAAAAATCGTCAGAACTCCAGCCTGAATTTGAGAAATTATCAGAGAAAGTAAAAAAGCCAAATATAAATATCGGCAAAATGATTTTTTCCGTTCGTTAAAATAGCCGTCGAGAAAAAACGGCAAAGCGGCAGCAGCAATAAGCGAAAATTCAAAACCGACGATCGTCCGAATGAAAATGTATGGCGAAAGTCCGTAGGCCAGCCCAACAAAAAATGCTATTAATTTGGAACCTGATCGGCGCGAAGTGAAAAGATAAAAACCGTAAGCGGCAAAAACCGAGGTCAAAGGAATGAAAATTTTGAAAGCAATTCCCGGTGTGATATGTAAAAGTCCAAAAAAACCGAGCAAAACTGTCGCATATTTGCCGAAAGCCGAGACGACGCCGAAATTGGTTTGGCTAAAAAGTTGTCTCCAGACCTCGCTCGAATTGAAAATCGGCCAACTCCAATCGTATTTGAAGGGAATTCCCGGTTGGCGAATCGCCGGTAATATTATTGCCACGATGATTGGGGCACAAAGAAAAAACAACCGGTGCCGGCCTAAAAACTGCCAGAAAATTGTCGAGAACTTTTTTTTTGTCATCTTGAGCGAAGTCGAAAGATCTTATCCAGAATAGTCTTATTGTTCGAGCAATCTAGTGAGAACTATTTTCCCTCGACTATCAACTGCCGACTGTCAACTATTTACTATTTTTATTCTATCAATTCCTCCGCATAAAAAAAAGCCCCGGCAGAAGCCAGGCATATTAGATTAATCGCAAAAAGCAAAAATTTTTTATCAATTTCATTCGATCGAATTTTTTCGATTATTGATTAATTTTAGCCCGAGATTACAGCTTTGTCAAACCTCAAAAAAACTTTTTCACAAAAGCCAAAATTCCCTGTTTCCAGGGCGCCCGGTGAGAAACACCGCTCTTGCCTTCAATATTATTCAAATTCGCCAAATACCATTTGTAATTCCGAAGTAGTGCGTTTTTGTTGGAAAATTGTGGCCGAAACCCGAGAACTTTTTTTGCTTTGTTAATTGAAACCGATGAATCGGTGGCCGCGGTTTCGTAAACCCATTTATAAAGCGGGGAAAGGTGAAGTTTTTCCAAAAAACGCAATATCAAAATCATCGGTCTGGCGGGAAAGGTTTTAATTTTTTTGCCGAAACCGGCGGCGTCAAGAACGGATTGATAATCTTCGCGCATTGTGGTAAATTCTTCGGCGGCGATGTTGAAAGTGTCGTCAACTTTTTTTGATGATAGAGTCAGACAAAGAAAGATCGCTTGGCACAAATCTTCGACATCTAATAATTGATAGCGATTTTTGCCATTGCCGATCAGCGGAAAGCCGTGTCCGGATCTCGCCCAGTCGTAAAACATGGCAAAAACTCCGAGTCGCTCCGGGCCGATGAAAGATTTCGGTCGGATTATTGGGATAACCAAATCACGACGACGAAATTTTAGGCACTCCTTTTCGGCGGCGATTTTTGCTTCGCCATATGGGCCGACGCCGACTAATTTGTCGTTTTCGACCAAAGGATGATGATCAGGAATACCGTAAACCGCGGTTGACGATATCATAACTACCCGCTTGATTTTATTCTTCACCGCCGCGCTTAAAACATTTCTGGTACCAAGGACATCGGTCGAAAAAATATCTTTCTTACTATATAAAGGCAAAGCCGCTGCTGTGTGGACAATCAGGTCGCAACCAGCCATCGCCCGTTCCAGCTCCTTGTGATTGCGGATATCGCCGTAAATTGCCCGAACCTGAAACTTCTCCGGATAATCAAACGGCGCCAAATCGTAAGTGATGATTTCATAACCCGAAGCCAAAAGATAGCGGACCAAATTGATGCCCAGGAATCCGCTTCCGCCGGTGATAAAAATTTTTCGCTTTACTTTGGACATAATTTTCTTTTGATTTTTAGAATTTTAGACCATGTTTGAATCAAAATTCCCGATTTTTGACCGAAAATTTCGACCGATTTGAGCGACTTCTTCAACTCCGATTTAGTTTTGAAATCGTCCAGAATATTCAGCGATCTTGGCAATTCGATTTTTAGGTGCGCATCGCCAGCGACAATTTTTGGTTTGTGGTATTTTTCCGCCAGATTTTCGGCGAAATTATTGGCTGACTGAAAAAGATTCCGCGAGTTAAAAATCTCGACAATGTCAATTTGGTTGATGATCTTTTCCGACAACTCCCGATTGATCGCCGACCTACGAACTGTGTCGCCCGGGTGCGGCAGGCAAACCAGTCCACCCTGGCGCTTGATCTCCTCAATCGCCTCCGCCAGTAGTGTAAATTTAGCAATTTTCTTCTCTAAAAACAAACCGATAATTTCGCCCTCCGGCGTTCGAATCTCCTCGCCGATTATCACCAGCGGATTTCCGGCGGCAATTTTTTTGACTGCCAACGCGCCGGCAATTTCGTTGTGGTCGCAAATTGCGACGATGGTAATTTTATTTTCCCGACAATATCCGACGATATCTTCCGGCGTCAATCGGCCATCAGATGAAAAATTAGTATGAACATGAAACAGCATTTTGACTTTTCCGACTGCCGACTGCCGACTGCCTCTTGCGCTAGCTGACTCTGTGGGGACTGCCGACTTTTTGCCAAATCTCCTTTCGGCAACCAATAAAAAAAATGTTCCGACAATGACGGCAAACCAGAGCGTCACCGCCCGAATCAGAATCGTTGCAAAAGCCGCCGTGCCTGAGTTGATTGACAAAAATTTCAGTAAACCGGCGATTGAACCATCGGTGACTCCAAGACCGGCCGGAAGCATCATAACCGCACCGATAATCGTCGAGAAACAGTAAACGAAAAAACCGGCGAAAACGCTGATATTTAATTTTAGAAGAACGAGAATTAAATAAAAATCTAGCGCCTCAAATGACCAGGCGATAATCGAAACAAAAAAGGGAAAAATAATCCTTTTGGGCAGAAGCAAATTGTAAGAGGTTTCATAGAGATCCATAATTCGATTTGCGTGTTTCGAAACAAATTTTATTTTGGTTAAAAACCTAAAAAACGTTAACCCGACCGGCCTGATCAAAATCACTAAAATAACTGCCACGATCAAGAAAAATATTATCCAGATGACATTTTTTCCATATGAAAAACCGTAGGCGCCGATTGCAGAAATTGTCAGAAAAGCCATCAGGTCCGCCAACCGGTCGGCAAAAACAATCGGCGCGGTTCGCGACACCGGAACATTAAATCCGGTCTTCAAAAAATAGGATTTAACCACTTCGCCGAGTTTTCCCGGCGTGATAGTTAACGATAGGCCGGAGATAAAAATGATAAACGAGTCAATCGGCGGAATTTTTATCCTTAAAATTTTCAGATAGTATTGCCATTTGATAAACCGAACAAGATAATTTGAAAAAGCAATGACAAGTAGCAGTGGCAAATACCTCCAATTAAAACCGGTAAATGCCTGCAGAAGACCGTTCTTGACTCCCCAAGCCGCCAAAATCAGGTAGACGACAACCGCAAGCGCCAAACTGTAAATAATCTTTCTGGAAATATTTTTCATCTTAGTGGTATGAATATATTAAAGCTATGGCGCCGAGCCAGAAAACAAAGGTCATTATCAGCTGTTTGTCTCCGAGAATAACTTGAACCGGATCGCCACCATCACTGCGATTATAAATCAAATGAAAATAGCGAAAGATGCCGAAAACCACCAGCGGAGTGGTATAAATCAAGCGATCGGTTTGAAAATGAGCGACGGTTGCCGGATCAATAGTATAAAGAGCGTAAAAAACAACCGAAATTCCGGCGGTCAGCGCCAGCATTTGGTCAATAAAACTCTCGGTGTATTCACTGATTGATCGGCGGTGAGCTTTATTTTCCTCCGACAGAATCAGCATTTCGTTCTTTCGTTTGCCGAAAGCCAAGAATAGTGAAATAAAAAAGGTGCAAAGAAGAAGCCAGTGCGACGCCGAAACATTGATCGCCAGGGCACCGGCGATCACCCGAAGAACATAACCGAGAGAGATAATCATTACATCAACTATCGGCAAATGTTTCAGACCGAAAGTATAAAACAAATTGATGATTAAGTAGAACAAGCAGATGTAGTACACTTTGACACCGACAAAAGTTGCCAGCGCTGTGCCGGCGACGAGTAATAGAGCAAAAAAGATGAATGCCTGCCAAACTTTGATTTTTTTGGCGGCAATCGGCCGAAACTTTTTTGTCGGATGAAACCGGTCACGACGAAAATCAAAAATATCGTTTAGAACATAAATCGCCGAAGCAAAAAGGGAGAAAGCCAGAAAAGCGGACACCGCCTGCCAGACGCTTGCCGACTCGAACTTGAAGGCGAACAAGAGCGGAGCAAAAATCAAGAGATTTTTGACCAACTGTTTCGGCCGAAGAAGTCGGAGAAAATCAATCATCACTTTTCCTCCGTTTCAGTTATTAGGTCAATTTGGACGCCGTTATCCAGAAATCTTCGCTCCTGCCCGGAAAAAATGTTGTAAGTGGCCGAGGTGCCGAATGAATAATTATTTTTTATGCCGACAGCGATAACGGATTCGGCCAAATTTTTGAAAGCCAGATTAAACTTTGTCCGATCGGACGAAGAGTAGTTGTCAAAAGTAATTTTTTCACTGCCGATGGTAATAATAATTTCCGAAGTCGGTTCAAGTTCGCAGACAAAAAGATCTTCAAAGTTCGCTTTGGCGCGAAATTGATTGACGACTCGAATCTGCTCCGGCCAATCGGAAGTTTTCGGCTGGTCCCGGATTACTGCCGATGCCAGCGGCAACGACTCCTCGCCGACAATTTGCAAAATCGGCTTGCCAAGATTTTTTACATAAATAAAATTATTCTTATCAACTAATCTTGGATAGGTTTCGGGATTGATGTCAATAAAAACCGAGGTCAGATCGGTATAAAGTTGTCTCTTATTGATCAGATTTATTAACTCGCTCTCACCGATAATTTGATCCTGGTTGCGATAAAAAATTTGCTTTTTGCTATCACCTAGCGGCGCTTTCTTGTAAATAATTTGCTCCGAATCGCTTTTAATTAAGCCGTCAGTGATAAAATAATTACCTTTATCTTCGGCCATTATTTTTAGATCTTTGGAGCTTCTATAATATTCCCGAGCTAAAATAATCTCCTTTTCCAGCACCGGATAAAAAAAGCTAAACTGACAAATAAAAATCAATAAAATCAGCGTCGGATACGACCAGTTTCTGAAAAGTTGGCGAAAATTTGCCACTGCCAGAGCTACAAGCAGTGACATCGGAGCAAAAAGTGGCGCAACAAATCGGCTGTCGGCGAAAGTCGCGATGATCATCAAAAAATAGGGCAAAAACCAGAGCAGAAGTTTTTTCTTTTTGACAAAATAAACTCCAAGCAAACTGAAAAACAGCATCAGTGAAAATGTCAGCATTTTTAAAACTTTGAAGAGTTCTGCCGGCAGTTGATTCATACTTATCTCGTTACCGGAAAGGTCACCGTCGAGGGCAAAAAGATATTGAATTTTGCTTAGCGCCAATTTGGAAAACACAAGCGGATTTCTGACAATCCACTTCGCTGCGACTCTGGTAGATTTATGATCCAACTGGCTTTCGCTCAAAGTCGCACCACCGGTAATTCCGTTTTCCGTCAGATAATCCCTGCTCGGCCAAAAAGCCGCCCGGCCGTTAATATTATATGGATTATTTCCAAGCAAATAGTTGATGCCGCCGTTGGTCGAAATCAAAACCGCTGATTTGGCGACAATAGTTGACCTCGCCGACCAGCCAATGACCGGGATCAGCGCCCAAATTAGAAAAACCAGAACCGTTTTGTTTAGCTTTCGTTTCCAAATCCAAGAGAAAAAAAATAAAAGGCCAAAAACCAAAAGATAAATCAGGAAAGTCGGTCGGACCAAAATCAACCAACCGAAAGCCAAACCGGAAACGATTAGCGTCAGATAGCGATAACGGTTTTTTTGACCGAGAAAATAATAGTAGAAAAAAGCCGAAATGATTAGCAGTGACAGCGTCAGTGATTCAGTCCAAAAGCTGTTGTTGATGAGATAAATCGTGAAATTTCCGCCGTAAATGGCGGCAGTGATTGTGGCGATTTTCCGGCCGAAATATTTTTTTGCCAGCAAAAAAAGCAGAACGATGCTGATTAAAAATAACATCACCTGAGCGACTATTACCAATCTCCAGGAATTAAATTTGATCAGATAAATCAAAGCAATAAACAGTGGGTAGCCCGGTGGACGATAAGTGCTGGCACCGTGACCGACGATATTCGGCAAAAAATTTTCCGCGTAAATATGCGACTGGGCCAAACTTTTTGCCAGCCGGTTATAATCGTAGGAATCAGCGAGAAGCAGGTTCGGATTGTTCGGGTAATGGAAAAAAAATAGGACTGAAACCGCCGTCGCCAGCAACAAAATCAGAAAAAGCCATTTATTTTCTAAAAATATTTTCCAAAAATTTTTTATCATCGTATTTAACTTTGGGGTTAAGATGAATTTTTTAGAATATATTCGATCATTAAAGGTGATAAAACAGAGATAAACAAATAGCGCTAGACTGATTAATGACATTATATCAGTCACGGGTCCCAGTAATTGATGATTGGTCAAAATAGTTTGCATCAGATTAAAATCTCGGCCGAAACCGTAAAAAAGAAAGTCCTGGGCGAAGAAAAAAATACTGACAAAAAGATAGATTAAAAAATAGCGCTTATTAAGAACGGCTATGAGCGCCAGTAGCGGAATCATTAAAAAATAGTGGTTAATTAATATCCCGGTCTCCAACATAAAATAGCCGTAAACTCCCAGAGCGGCAGCAAAAATAATTATTTCTCTCTTTTTACTTTTGCTCCGCAATAGATAGCGAACATTGAAAAAAGTAAAGATCAGAAAAATAAGATGGCCGATATAAGATATCCTAACACCAAAAAGCTTGCTGTTCAGGTTGCCGGAGACAATTTTGGGTCCGAGGTGGTATTGGAAAAACCACCAGGCGTTAAGCGCCTCACTGGTTAGCTGTGAAGTATTAAAATTTTTTACCGATAGCACATTTGTTGCCATACTTAGGGCATGATGGCTAACAATAAACGGCAGAGAGATAATCAGGGCGGTGATAATGGTTACGGTACTGGCCAATAAATTTTTCCTCCAGCCGATATCTTTTAATCCGGCGAAGAAAATAATCGGAGCAATCAAAATTCCCTGGGGTTTGGTCATAAACGAAAAGGCAAGGAGAATATAGGAGTAGAGGGTTTTTTTGTTGTAAGCAAAAATCACCGACATCACGACAAAAAAAGCGCAAAGCATATCTTGATATCCCTGAATCGGCGAATTCAGCAGGACTAATGGGCTTAGCCAAAAGAGTAGCGCCGCCCACCTGGCTTCATTTGGTGATCTTATTTTTTTGACAAACAGATAGACCGCCGCCGCAATTAAGATTGAGGCGACAAGTGGAATCAGATTATTAAAAAAATTATAAAGCCGGGCGTTTGGCATCTCCGGACGAATCATTTTATACAGATGACCAGTTGTAAATAAGGCATAAATCAACACCGGCGGTTGGGTGCACTGAAAGACATTGCGAAGATATTTATAAGAGTCGTAGGGAATCATTCTCCGTGTTTGCTGATTAATTTCCACCAGCGACGCATGGCCGATTAGAGGCAAGACTTTTTTGTCCTCCTCCCCGTAAATATTTAAGAGGCTTTCTTTGGAAGCATATTCCGACCAGGCCTTCCACCACTCAACATCCTGCGTGCCAAGAAAAAAACTTCCAGTGATCCTGATCACCAGTCCTATGACCAGCAAGATAATAAATATACTATTTTTGATCTTAATTTTTTTGAACATAGTTAGAAATTGAAATTCAGTGCTTGATTAAAATTGTAAACAACTTCGTGGTTGCAAGATCGGCTTTAGAGTATCTCTGAAAATCTTTTGAAATTGCTGGGGCGGGCGCTAGCGCCTTTTTTTCGACTTCGGACCGGCAAAATATCTCTTGCAAGTCGTTAATCATAAATTCTTTTTTGTAGTCCGATGCTCTTAACCGATTAGTGTAAAAAATTGTGCCACGAGTTAATTTATTCCAACGATCTTCGCCATAACGATAAAAATTGAGAGGGCAGATAACATTGATATGATCGCGCAAATCAATCTCATGAATCATTATTCCGCCTTTTTTTATATATCTTGAAAGATTTTTTATTGCCGCCGGCAACTTTTTTCTGTCAATATGTTCAAAAACAGCTTGGGAAATTACAACATCAAAGGTGTTTTCGAAAGATTTATTGAAATGGGTAATATCTAATTTTCTAAATTTGAATGGGGGTTTAATTTTAATTTTGTCACCATTAAATTTAATAAATGATTTGACCTCGGACCAATATTTTTTGCTGATTTCTCCGACAATTTTCTTCTCGTTCCTTATCCAGTTCGCGTCCGTGAGTAAATTGGAGTATAAATCCGTTGCCAGCCAGGACTTGCAACCTGCGGCGACAAAAAAGTAGCCCATACCAACCGAGCCGCCCGAACCGACTTCAAGCACCGAGAGACCGGAAAGTGACAGACCGGCTTTGTCCAGATACTTTTTCAGCAATAAATACTCTCGGCGATAATCATCCAGCGATCGCTTTTCCCAAAAAGAGAAAAACGAATTTACCGCCGGCAAATGAACAATCTTTAAAAGAATTGGCGTGGCGCCAATTTTTTGGATAAAATTAAGTCCTTTTCTGGTTATTGATTTCATCGGCGATGAGAGTTCGGATCAAAGATTATAATAATGACCAAAAATCCAATCAAAACGGCCAAAAGTATTTCATAGCAAAGGGAAAATTTCCGGTCTTGACTAAATTTATTCCACGATTCTCTGGCGATGTGTTTGATATTTTCATGATAAATAATTCTCGGCGAAGTGTTGATAAATTCGTCAGGATTCATATCGCGGTTAAAAAACTTTAAGCTGTTTTGGGAGTCAAGATCGGACAAGAGGACAAATTTTACTGCCACCGGTTGAGTATTATCAACTTTAAGCGGCAAAAATTTAATTTGGTTCAGGCCCTTTTTTATCTCGCTGATTTTAATCAGTTTTTGAAAAGTCAGCGGCTGGTTATTTAATGATTTGTAATTTATCGTTAATTCCAAACTCTTCTGATTTTCTCCGGCGATTAAATAATCTCGATGAAAATAAACTTCCAGGCCAGAAATTTGGTTGCGAATCGGTGTAAAAGTGAAGGCCGAACTGTCACCGGCTACGTCTAAATTTTGATTTAATCCCTCTGGCTCGGTGTGATAATGATATTCGGAAAAATCAAAGACTCCGAACCAAAAAATCGTTGCCAGCGCTGCCAGAGACAAAAGAGCGATTGATGTTTTAAGTGGGTTTAGTTTCATTTCTGGATTTGTAAAGAATAAAAGCCAAAAGGCCAGCAAAAATTACCAACAGTGTGTGGAAAATTGAGACCACCAGATAGCGGTCAATATTTAGAAGATGATTTGCCGCCAAACTACTCATGTTCGGAAAAAGTGATGGGTCAAGCGGCGAGAACAGTGTCCAGCTAACCGCAGCCCCATAATAAATTTCAATAAAAAGAAAATAGCTGACGAACAAACCAAGCATTGGTAGAAGGGTTTTCCTGTTCTGGGCAAAAATTATGATTAAAAATGGCATAATCCAAACCGGATAGTGCGGATTGAAATAGCCGAAACTTAAATAAGTCAGAAAAGCGATGGCGGAATAATTTGAGAATTTAAAGAACGACCGTTTTTTATCGTAGTAAAACAAAATCAAAACCAGCAGGTAGAGAACTGGGAAAATCGAGGTTGTGGTAAAACCGGAACCGATCTGGCCGGAGAAAAACAGTTTGTAACTGTCGCCAAGGGTCAAGTCGGGCAACAAACTGCCGCCGCCAAGAAAGGAGATTAACTGGCTTATCAGCAACACCGGCAGAAGCCCAGAAATTGAATATTTTATCGCCTCTTTCCAATTTTTGGAGAAATAAATCACTAGAAATGGAAGTATTAACAGATAGCTAGTCCGACAAGCCAGCGCTAGGCCAATAAAGATCAAAGACCAAAAGCTTTTATTGCGATAAGCGAAATATAAAGCCAGAAAGGTAAAAAGCAGGCCGAAAATTTCGTAGCGGCCCCAAATATAAACCGAGTAAAGCGTGAGTGGACACAGGGCCCAAAAGGCGACCATCCGAAGTTTTCTGGTCCAATCGGGGAAGAGTTTCCAGGCGAAAAACAGCAGAAGCAAGTCGGTGAGTAAAAATGGAAATTTCAGGACGAAAAGCAGCCGAGCCGAGTGGACGGAATTAACAAAAAGATTGTAGCCATTGGGATTAATACTACCGGTGGTAAAAAACTCCGGCTTAAAGAGCCCGGGCAACTCTCTGGTCAGAGGTGAAACGGCTTTAAGGTAAAAACAGAGCAGAAATTCCGGGACCGCGCCGCTGATTCGGAAATTGCCACCAAAGGCGTAAAGTGATTCTCTCCAGGTCGCGGAAAGCAGATCGGCATGAGTAGTTAAAGGCATTAGCAACATTCGGATAAGAAGTCCAACCAAAATCCAAATCAAAACAAGCCGTAACTTTGGTTCAAATATTTTAGCGATAACTTTTTTTAAAGCGATCATTGTTTTTTCCCTGATCTGTAAATTATTAAGCCAAAAACTCCTTCAATCAGAGCAAAAATCCAAAGCATCAGCGAAACTGACACCGCACCTTCCTTTGTCAATCCAAGACAGGAAGCGAAGAAAATATATAGCCATTCGCGGACTCCCAAACCGCCAATCGAAATCGGCAACATTGCGCCAAAACAAATAATTGGGACAGCGACAAAAAACCAGCCGATATTTACCTTGGGGTTTATCGCCAAGCCAATTAAAATGGTAATCGCGACGACAAAAAAAACATAAACTAGCGACAATAAAAGACAGCGCAGGAAAACCAAAGCTGTTTTTTTGTTTTTGCCAAAAATAGAAACGAAAGCCGAGACCAAAAATAGCAAAAAACTGATTGCAAGCCAAACCATCCATTGGTGAATGAATGATGAATAGTGGAAGCTGGTAAAAATAATCGAGGTAGCCAAAATTGTCAAAAGTCCGCAGAAACCGATCAGCCGGTCCCAAATCAAACTTATGACGCTGGTTTTTAGCCGAACATGGCTACGGGTTTTAAGCAGAATAAATTTGGAAATGTCGGCACCGACCGGCAGAAATAGTGAAGCAAAAAGGCCAAAAAAATAAAACCGGGTCATTTGCCAGAGAGTCAGATCGGATTTTAACAGGCGCAAAATCAGCTGATGGCGTTTTATCGAAAAAAATTCGCTGATAAAAGTCAAAACCAGAGCGAGAAAAATGATTGAAAAATTGAGAGTTGAAAAAACTTTCCCAACGGCCGACCAGTTGACTCTAAAAATCAGATAAATTATTAATCCGGCACTGACAATTATCCGCAAAAACTTTCCGGAAGTGCTTTTATCTTGCCAATCAAAAACCTTTTTACCAAAAACAATTAAAAGTCGAGTTTTTCTTCCTGTTTTCTCCGGCTGGCTCATTTATTACCACCCCGACTTTATTACTTTGCAAATTCTTTTGACATCGGCTTCGGAAACTTTCATATGAAGCGGCAAGACAAGGTATTTGTCCTCTATCGCATCCATATTTGGAAGATCGTCGCGCCTGGAGCCAAAAATTGAATAACGATCATTTCGATAATGGGTTTGGTTTGATTCGATGTGATTTTCCCGCAACTTTTTCTGCAAATCCCAGCGCTTTTCGGCGATAACAGTGCAAAGCCAAGCGGCGTGTTCGCGATCGCGATAATTGGCGCCGACAACTTTGATGCCGGAAACACCGGCCAACTCCTGTTCATAAATTGCCAAAATTTTTCGCCGATGGGAAATTATTTTATCAAACTCTTCCAGACCAGCCAATCCCATCGAAGCGGCAATGTCGGTCATCTGGTATTTATAGCCGACTTCTTTGATGTCGTTCTCCCAAGTTCCCTTCTGTTTCGACGATCGGTCAATACCAAACCAGCGAATCCTCTTTGCTTGATCGAGCAGAGATTCATCTTTTATTGTCAGCATTCCGCCATCGCCGGTGGTAATGTGTTTTATCGCCTGAAAAGAGAAAGTAGTGAATTCGGAAATCGCACCGATGCTTTTGTTCAAATAAGTCGCGCCGAGTGCTTGAGCGGCATCTTCAATAATTGGGATTCCCCAATAATCAGCAATCCGGCGAAGCTCGGTCATGTCGCAAGGCAAACCGCCATAATGGACACAAACAATTGCTTTGGTTTTGTAATCAACCAATTTTTTGACATGGACGGGATCAATATTCATTGTATCCGGTTGGATATCGGCAAACTTGACTTTCGCCCCCATATAATGAAACGGAATGTTGGTTGCGGTGCAAGTGAAAACCGGAACGACGACTTCGTCATCCTTTTTGATGTCGGCCAAAATGTAAGCCAAATGCAAAGCATCAGTGCAGGAGCCAACGGCCAATGGCGAAAAACCCTTGGCGAATCGAGCAGCGAACTGCTGTTCAAAAAGATCAACTTTCGGCCCCTGACCGATCCATCTGGTTGACAAGGTCTGACTGACATTTTCAATCGCCTTTTTCGGAATGTAGGGGTGAAAAAGGACAATATTATCATCAACCGGATCAAGAAGTCCCATATCTTTGGTTTTTGTCTCCGCCATTTCGTCTCCCGATTATTTTTTAAACACTATGATAAATTTATTACCAATGACTATTTTTTGCAAGAAAAAGTCAAGTGATGAGACAAACACTGCTAGCGGGTAGAAAAAACGAAGTAAAAAAATCTGCTTCGGATTGACGGCTTTTGTGTTTGTCAACTCGATACTTTTCTTGCCGCGATTATTTATTTTGATCTGAGAGATATCAATCAGGAGCAGAATTATTTCAGTGAAAAAGTTGGAAAAGGTTTTATAATAATCGGCGGAAAATCCGGCCTGATGGAATCTTTTTTTAACCGTATCTGCCGATTCCTCAAACTGGAAACCGCGAATTTTTTTGCCCAGACTGATTTTTTCCCGGATTTTATTTATCAGCCGTCGCCGGTTCCCATCATTCAAAGTCAGAAGAATCTTGCCCTTCGGTTTTAAAATTTTGCTCAAGCGACGAATTTCAAGATCGGGATTTTTGAAGTAGAAAAAAGTGTCAACAACCGTTATCAAATCGAATTTCTGATTTTTAATTTGGCGAAGGTCGGTAAAAAATTTTGGCACCGTTCCTAAAACTTTTTTTGCCTCGACGATTATTTCTTTCTCCGGCTCAAGGTAAGACCAGCGGTCGCCGTATTTTTGGTATTTCCCGGCAATCGCGCCGGTGCCGGTGCCGATATCCAAACAGTTTGGAAACGTTTTCTCGCCGGCGAAAAAACGCTTAATTTCCTGAAGTTTCTGCCGTTTGCCAAGATGGTAACGCAAAATCGAATTTTGCCACGGCTCTCCTGTTCGACTATTTGCTTCCGCGACATTGTAAATTAATCTTATATACTTTTCGGCGCAAAGATCAAGAGCGTAAATACTCTCGGCTGCCGTTCTTCCGCTCCTGCCGATACTTTTTCTTAATTTTTCGCTTTCGATTAATTTCTTCAAAACCAAAATCCACTCTTTTTCATCCTTAACCAGAAAACCGTTTTCGCCGTTTTTTATTGCCGTTTTGTTCAGCCCGACATTGCTGGCGACGGTCGGAATTCCCATGGCGAAATAGACAATCATTTTATAACCCAGCCGCCCCCGGTTAAACGGCGAATTGTCAAGTGGCATTAGGCCGATGTCAAATTTTCGAAGATTTCCGACTTCGCTTTTTTCTGTCCAAGCGATATTTTCAACCTTTATTTTGTCAAATTTGACCTCATTGCCACCGATGTTGTGTAAAACGACATCATTTTTTTCGGCAATTTTATCAAGAACGCTCTTCAAAGACAAAAGGAGATAAGTTGTTGTCGGGCTTCCAAGCCAGCCGATAACGATCTGTTTTTTGCTCGGTTTTTTTGCCGGTTGATATTTTTTTGTGTCAATCGGCGCCGAAATAATTTCAAGATTTTTATTAAATTGTTTTGCGTAGCGCAAAAGATAGGAATTTTCGGCTAAAACATAGGCCGATTTTTTCAGAATTCGGCTCAATAATTTTTTTCGATAGCTGAACAACCAAGCAGAAATCCGGTTTTTTTTCACTCCCGGATTCGGTTGCCAAATCGCATCATCGAATTCATAAATGATTTTCCGATTAAAAAGTCGCAAAATACTGAACTGCAAAAACGGCAGGGTGTCCTTTTGGACAACAACGACATCATAACCGAGAGCAGAAATGACATCAATGTAGCGGCGAAAAAAATTTCCAATTAAAACGGCGCCAGTCCTGATTTTTAAAAAAAAGGGGCTGTCGTTTTGAGAGATAATTTTCAGCTCTTTGGTCAGGAGCGGCTTGACGGAAAATTTCAAACCGGCCTTTTTAAAATTCGGCAAAAATTGGTAAACCCTGACTCGGCTTGACGGTCCGGTTTCGTCGTATTGGGTCAAAAACAGAACTTTCATTTCTTTTTGATTATTTTTTTGATGACATAGGGTTTTTTATTTTGCGATTCGTAGTAGGTCCGCATCATAAGCTCGGCTAAAATTCCGGTTAGAATTAATTGGATGCCGACGATTAAAAACATCATCGAAATTGTCGGTAGCGGCGTTCGGCTGATGGAGATATCGGAGATGATTTTTAAAAGTAGCGACCAAATTGCGAAGCCAATGCTTAAAGCGATGGCATAAAATCCGTACTTGCCGAAAAAATGCATCGGCCGGCTCATATATTTATGGAGAAATTTCAAAACCTGCAAATCAAGAATTACCTTAAAAATTCTCGAAAATCCGTATTTGCTTTTGCCGGCAACTCTAGACCGGTGATTGACGACAACTTCGGTGACCCGACCACCGGACCAAAGGGCATAGACGGAAATGAAGCGGTGCATTTCGCCGTAAAGTTGAACGCCGGCGATAACATCGCGACGATATGCTTTTAATGAGCAGCCGTTGTCGTGGATTTCGACGCCGGAGGACCAGCGGATAATCCAGTTGGCGATTTTTGACAGCAGAACGCGGATGAATGCGTCACGGCGATTTTTTCGCCAGCCGGAAACGACAGAATAGCCCTCTTCGATTTTTTCGACTAATTTCGGAATGTCAGCTGGATCATTTTGCCGGTCGCCATCCATCGGAATAATAATTTCGCCACGCGACTCAACGATGCCGGCCGACAGCGCCGCCGTCTGGCCAAAATTACGCTCGAAATCAATGACAGTAACTCTTTTGTCTTTACTGGCAAGTTGATTTAAAATCCGAAGCGAATTATCAGTCGAGAAATCATTAACGAAAATGATTTCATAACTCCGATCGGTTAATAAAAAAACTTGTCGAATTTCGTCATAAAGTTCTTCGATATTTTCCGCTTCGTTATAAACAGGAATAATAATTGAAATGTCAATTTTTGCCATTTCTTCTTCGCTTTTCTTTATTTTCACTCTTCCAGGGACCGATCAAAACAATTGTTGCAATTAAAAGGAGAATGAAAATTATGTTTTCTAGGTTTCTTTGGACCACAACATAATCGGTCTGGCTAAGAATCGCAATGGCAAAAACTAAAATTGCGATCAGTGTTGCAATAAAACGAATTGAAAAACGGCGATAAACCACAAAGAAAAGGAAAATTGTTGTTGCCAGAAAAGGAAAATCAATTATCGAAGAAAAATAATTATTAGTTCGAATAACCAAAAGTCCACTGACAATCGAGAAGTAGATTACAATTTCTGCCGGAACTTGGCGAACAAAAAGTCGAAACCATTGCCAAAGATTAAAAATTTCTGCCGGCAAATTGATAATGAACGGCCTAATTTTCGACCAAAAATATATTGCAACTCCCAAACCAATTAAAACCAATGAAACTAAACTGTATTTCGAACTTCTGGCGCTATTGCCAGGGTCGGTTGAATCATAAGCCCCGGAGTGACTAACAACATTAAAATAATGCGGCAGATTAAGATTTACTGTTGGCGTCACACTTGACGACCAACTTTCGCCATCATAAAAGACACCACTGGTGACAATTTCTTTTTTTGATTGATTACTGCCGAGAGCTAAATTCCGTTCCGAGCGAATAAAAGCAAAGCTGTTTTCCGGCAAACCAATCTCCACCTGGCTGCCCTTGACTGACATTTTTACATCAGAATCAGAAATCACTCTTGAAAATTGATTTAGAGAGCTAATATTTTTAGTGACAAAAACAGCACGATCAATTTTATAGTTTGTATCAAGCGGCTTGATTCCGGCAAACTGGTTCGAATCACTATGAAAATTTTTCAGGCGATAAAACTGGCCGAAGCTCTGATCGGTATCATATTCTCCGCCGTTAATTACCAGTCGGTGGTTGATCGGAGCCGAACCGTCGAAGGAGACATAAAGATCATAATTTTGATCTGTTGCGTAACGGACAAATTTCTGATAATCGGGATCGGAGAAAAGATTGGAAAAATCGGCCGCCAGCGGATCTTTGGTGTCAATTGTGCCGACACCGGCAAGAAAGTGATCCGGATCGGAAGACCAGAAAAGGTTGCAGTCGGCAAAGTTCTGTGGCCAAATCGTCGAGGAGATGTAAAAATTTCGGACACCGGGTTGATAGTCGGCAACAATTTTTGCCGAATTGGCAATCACATTGTCATTTTCAGCATCTGCCGCCTCCGGAGAGTCGTCAGTTGTTGGCGAATAGTTAACGGCAATTATTTCACTTGAACCTAAATTTAATACCGCCGGTGAAGTTTTTAAATAATAACGAAGCCAGAGCCCGATAATAGTCAGAACCAAAACTGCCAAAAATATTATTCTGGTTTTAATCCTCATTTTTTCCTCCGACGAAAAGATACGATAAATGGTATCACAAGAAGAAAAGCCAAGGACAAAACCTCGCCGATTGTTTCGAATTTTTGCGGCTCAAATTCAAGATAGAACACGGCTGATTTTTTGCCGCTGGAATCAATTTTGATCAAGCCAGCTTTTTGTAAATCGCTGACTTTAATCGAAAAACCGTTGGCATAGCCGTCGGAAACGAAATGCTGGTCGTCAGCAACAATTGGCTTTGAAAACAAGCCGCCAGAATTTCTCAGTTGCCAGTAGTAATTAAAACCGTCGAGAAAGTTTAGGACAAAGTCGTCGCTGATGTTGTCGGCAGTAATTCGAAAACCGGTTTCAGATAGCTTATCAAAGGTGATTTTCGGCGGTTGATTTTTCGGCAACTCCTCATCAACCTGAACAAACAGCGGAACAAGACCGCTCTCGACTTGAAAAATGCTAACGCCGTTATCTAATTTTATTCCGCCGATCTTCTTCAGAGAGTTGGAGCTTGCAGACAGTGTGTAATTTGAATCGTTTATCTTAAAATTTTCACTGCTTCCGGGCGAGGAACTTTGGAACCAGACAGTCATGTTTTCACCGCCATTTTCGGCGTAGACCAAATAGCGACCGGCGTTACTCTCAAGGAAACTGGCTTTTTTAAGCTGGGTTAGTGCTTTGTCATTTTCTTCGCGCAAACCGTTGTCAAGCATTTTATTTTTATTCTGCTCATTCAGCCACCAAATTGTCATTGGAATTTTTTCGCTCAAATCCTTAAGAGAAAAAAATTGATAAATCCTGGGATTAGTTGAAACATATTTCGAGAAGGATGTGTCCTGATAGTTAAATGTGAGGGCGGTTTTGTCGCCGAATAAATTATTTAAATTGATCAAATTACCGATCTGATAAAAATCATTAACGGAAATTATTTGGTCGGAAATGAAATTGGCCAATATTTTTTGAAAATTTGATTTAATTTCGACCGGTCCGGACATCGAATCAATTAAATTTGTCTGCGGCAAAAATTTGACGGCAAAAATATCGCCGCTGTCATAGTAGACCTCCACTTTGCCACTTGCCACTAGAGCTTTTAATTTCGACTCAAAGTCGGTTTCTTGCTTTGTGTCCCAATCATAAATCTGCATATCGCGACGGATGACGATAAGATCGCTACCGGTAATTTTCATCAACGACAGCAAACTCCCGACATCCTGATTCTTTACCGCTTCAGTTAATTGATAGATTATTTCCGACGGCACCGCTTGACCACGGCTGGAGATGCTGATAACGCCGGGAACGGAAGAAAAACTCGGATAAACATCAGCAATTTCATTAAAGGCGCCAGAGAATTTTTGATCGTCGGTTAAAGAAAGTTTGCCGCCAATCGGCAAATAAAGTGCCCGACTGATCTCTTTATCGTTTGAAACTTTAGCGTCAAATTGATCATAATCGCTCGGCCAGACTTTAGTTCGAAAACGAAAATCGTAATCTTGAGTATTGCCGGAAAAAAGCTTTCCAGTCCAAAACGGTATAATATTCAAAAACAGAATAAGAAAAATAATGGCGATATAAATTTTTTTGCCCCGCCAGAGAAAAATATTATCCAAAGTAATTCCGATCATTGCTACCAGGGAGAATGTTGATAATGTGGTAAACCGAGCGACATCGCGAATCAAATTCGAAAACGGCAATTTGGCAACAGTATTTCTATCAACAGAGAAAAGTAAAACCAAGGTCAAGAAAAGCAAAATCAAGTAACCAAGGTGACGACGAAATTTCCGCCAATAAAAAAGAGCGGAAAAACCGAGTAGTGGAGTGATATAGGCCAGTGGCCAAAGGACATTGGGATAACTATCCTCAAACTGGTAGTTAAATAAACTGCCCCAAAGTTTGATGATGTTTGATGAGTAAAGCCGATAGGAAGTGCCGACGCTATCGGCTCCCCAAACCAGAGCGCTACCGGTCACTGCCTTGTCCGGCATAAGCAGAAGCGACGGCAACCAATACAAATTTAGGAGAAAAAAGGTAGTGAAGGTCACAAATCCGTATTTTAAACCAAGAAAGAAAAGCTCCTTGCCCCGACAATATCCGATAATGACAAAGAAAAGTGTCAGCGGATACCAGATCAAGGTTTGTGATTGGATCATCGCTAGAGCAAAAATCAGGCCGGCCAGAACTGCCTGACGGGAGTTTCTTTGATCAACTGCCTGAATAAAAAAGTAGATAAACAGTGGTAAAAGGGCCAAAGCAAAGAGAACATAAATCCAGCCCATCAAGGCATAATCAAAAAAAATCGGGCTGAAAATAAAGACCAAGCCGGCTATCATTGCCGGAATCGGTCGAAGACCGATTTTGCCAAGAAAAAGTCGCATGTTGGCGGCGGCGGCGGCAAAAATTACCAGTAAAAATAATTTCACTGTCAGTGAGATCGAAACGCCGAGGAGTGCCAAAAGATATGCCGGACCAAAAAAGATAATTGATGTTGGCGCTAACTGGCGAGTACCAAAAAGCTGACCGGCATGAGTCCAAGACGACAAAAGAGAAGTGAAAGAAACCTTAAGTTGAGAAAAATTCGCCGGCATTCCCCAATCGCCGCCAGAGATCGAACCGGGCATAATAAACAATTTGAAAAGCACGGCAAAAGATACCAGCAAATAAAATAAAAAATACCAGCGATAATTTGTCAGGAATTTTTCTTTGAAATTTTCCATCGTTTGCCAAAATTTATACTCTCTGATAGCCAAAGATAAATCCACGAATTGAAAACAGCAAACTGATAAAAAGCAAATAGACATTTAGAAACGGCAAAAGCAAAATTCGCCAGTTTTTATATTCAGCCAGGAACATCAGCTTGGTGTAATAAAAAGCATATACTATTATGAGCGCAATTCCAAGAGGACGCAAATACGGCACCAACAGCGAGATCAAAAGAAGCTCGCGGAAAAAAGCACTAACGATTTGTTTTGGGGACTGAATGACTCCAAGTCGCAGCATTACTCCTTGGGCCTCGGAATACTGGCACTGTTTTTTGATGATGTCACTAAGTGAAAATTTTTTGTCATCGCGGTGAAGATGGATAATCTCCGCCTCAGACGGAACGATTCTGCCGATTTTTTTCAAGCGGTTGATAATCTCGCCATCTTCGCCGGCGGTCCGAAAATTTTTCTGATCGAAACCGCCGATTTTCAGCAGTGACGACTTTCGGAAACAATCAAATTTGCCGTCGAGTCCGGAGTATTTTTTTCCGACTAGTCGCGAGAAAAAAACTTTCTGCCAGAAATTATATTTTTGCCAAACTTCTTTTGGATGCAAAACATTGTGGTAAGCGGCGACGATTTCCGGCTGATCTTTTTCGAATGGCTCGATCAATTTTGATAGCGAATTTTTTTTGAATATCACATCTTGGTGGAGTGTCACAATCAACTCCGACTTTGATTTTTTGATTCCCTCGTTATAACTCGCCGCCAGCCCAATCGGTTTTTTGTGATTGATAATCGTCGCATTTTTAAGTTTTTTCGACTTAACAAAACCAGAAATAATTTTAAATGAGTCATCGCGAGAGCCGTCGTTGATTAAAAAAATTTCATCAATTTTGATGCTTTGTTTAACCAAACTGTCTAAAGTTTTCTCAATTGTCGAAGCGCCGTTATAAATCGGCACGAGGATGCTGATCGTCATATTACTTTTTTTTGACGCTGAAAAGTTCGAAAGCACCGGCAGGAAAACGATAAGTGAAAAATTGCGACAATGATGCGATAATAAACCAGAATGTCCGTGGTTTCAAGCGAATTGATGAAGTCAGATCATCGCCCATCGTATCATTTTCGACTTCCTGACGGAGAAATTTAACACCGGCGAGTCCGTGACTTTTGAACCCAAGCGATTTCATTTTAGCAAAATCCCAACCGGAAAGATGTTTTTGCCAAGGATTGTTATCAACCGCTTTCTGTTTAATAAAACCGTTTGGCGAGGTGATAATGACTTTTTTCTTCGCCCATTTCTCCGCCAGTTTGATGATTTTTCGGCCGACCGGGGACGGCAAATGTTCCAAAACCTCGATCATAATCACGGCATCAAAGGAATTTTCCGGAAAATCCAAATCCTCAATCTTTTTTTTCAAATATCGGCTGTGAATTTTTTTCGCCTTCGATTCCGCCAAATAGCGGTCGAAAATTTCAACGCCGACGCTCTCCTTTACATTTTGGCAAAACTGAAGCGGTGACGACGGACCGCAACCCAAATCCAGAACACTCCGGCAATCCTTTAGTTCGCGTCGCAAGCAATAGACGACGGTCGGAAAAAAGGAGTTGATTATTCGGTTATGATAAAGTTTGGCAATTAGTTTTTTCATCCGGTAAATAAATTAATTCGAGTCAATTTCCTTGAATTCAATCTATCTTTGTACCAATCAACCAGCGGAATTAGAATTGGCCGCGGTGTGATCGCCAATCCGAGAAAGTAAAACCAAAATCGAGCTGACAAAAGATTTTTCGGCCGATACTTCAAAAGCGTCCGGGCTTCGCGCAAAAAGATCCGATACTTGGTTTTGATAACGTTTGCCGGCAAAAACCGTCTTGAACATCCTGACCCAAGTAAATGTTGGCGACGGCTGATAAATTGATGACAGAGATCGGGTTTGCGACGACAAAATTCGGACGGCTAAAATATAATCTTTAAGAAATACCGCTTTGTGTTTTTTGAAAATCGACATAAAAGGATAAATGTGAGCCGGAAAGATGTCCGGATGAATCGGCAAGTCCATCCAATCGCGCCGGTAACAGAGGCCAGAGAGTTGGCCGACCGATTCGATGACTTTTTCAAAAACCTGCCGACCGTCGCTGGCGGAGATTAAACGGTCGGCCGATTCGTCGAGCGGCCGGACAACCCGAACGGCAGAGTTGACATCATTCTGCTCAAACCAATAATACGGTCGAGTGACGACACCGACATCTTTGTCCATTTTAAAAGCGACAAGAGTTTTTTCCAGCGCTTGCGATGACAAAATGTCGTCGTTGCCCATCAAATAAATATATTTCCCTGACGCCAGCTGCCGGCAACGCTCCAAATTACCCGAATAGCCGAGGTTTTTTTCGTTCCGGAAATATTTAATTCGCCGATCTTTTTTTTGCCAGTTTTTGATCACTTTCTCCGTGTCATCCGGCGAACAATCATCAACGATAATGAGTTCAAAATCGCTGAAAGTTTGATCCAAAATACTTTTGATCGTCGCGCCAATTATTCCGGCTGACTTATATGCCGGAATCAAAACGGAAAAAGTTGGTTTCGATATTTTCTTTTTGACATTCGTCATTTGGATTTTATCCTTTCATTTGACATTTGTAATTTGGCATTTGAAATTATTTTCATTTCCTCGGCGGCGATTGCCTGCCAGCTATATTTTTTTACCACACTTCTACCCCGAGATGCAAGTTTAGCCAAAGATTTTTGATTTTTTAAGAGCGAGGAGATTTTTTCGGCAAAATTTTTCCTCTCGCCGATTCCCGCCGTCACAACCGCACCGGCAAAAACTTCGGCGTAAACCGGCAAATTCCAAGCGACGACCGGAACGCCGGCGGCAAACGCTTCAGCGATCGCAATGCCAAAACCCTCTTCGTGGCTGGGAAAAATAAACAGCTCCGATGATTTTAGAATTTTGTAGGCCACTTCATCCGGCAAAAAACCGAGAATTTCGATGTTTTTTTTAAGGCCGAGATTCTCGAATTCTTTTCGCAGTTGATCTTTTATCGCCTGACTCCCGCCGCCGATAATTTTTAGTTTGGCGTCAGAATTTTTGGCAACGACTTCCCGCCAAATCTCCGGCAGATCAAATATTCCTTTTGACGGAACCAGCCGAGCCAAAAAACAAGCTTGGTTTTTATTTTTTTTCGCTTTGATCTTTTCAAAATATTTCATATCAATGCCGCACGGATTTACGCCAATTTTATTTTTTTCGAGATGATACTTGTGAATTAGTTCTTCTCGAACTTGATAATTGATGTTAACGATTTTGTCGGCCCGGCGCTGAATCAATTTTAGACAACGGTTTTGGGAAACGCCGGCAAAGAAATTGATAATTTTATTGCCCGGTCGTTTTCGCCAGTTTGGATACAGATGGAAAATGCACTGAACCCAAATCGCCGACGGATTTTTACTTTTATATTTCGTCGCCGGCAAAACCTCGGTGATAAAATCCGAACCGCAATAAATAATATCGTAATTTTTTTTGACAATTTCTCGCTTCACCCAACGGCTACGCCAAAAATAGGCCGGAAAAATTCCAAAGCGATCAAATTTTTTCGGCGCAACAATAAAGTTAGCACTCGGAAGACCGCTGGCCATTGACTTCTTTCCGTCAGTCGAAGTCCAGACATCAACTTGAAAATTTTTGCCGATTCGATTGAAAATCTTAATCAGCCGCTGGTCACCGCCGCTCATGCCGGCACCAGAAACCCAAAAAGAATTAAGTAATAAAGCAATTTTTGGTTTTTCCATTTCTCAATAATTATTTTTTAGCTGAAACAAAAAGATATTGCGCCAATGATTTAATCACTGGGCTGTTCAAACCACGATTTGCCCTCCCTCTAAGACCAAACCAAAATGACTCAACACCGACTTCTCTAAAGTTGATTTTTTGGAATAAAATTTTTAGTTCTCCCGAAATGTACTCTCGCAAATGTATAACTTCCCCCAACCGACTATCTTCGGACAAAACATACGGATATCTAACTGGTTTTCCAGCAATTTTCATCAACATATTGGAAAAACGAGTTCTGTTTGGGGTTGCCAAAAAAACTTCACCATTTTTTTTAAGGACACGATGAATTTCATTCAAAAAAAATAAATCATTTTCGACGTGTTCAATCACATCAAAACTCACAACGACATCAAATTCTTGATTCGTGAATGGCAATTTTTTGCCGTCATATTTTATAAAATCGAACTTCTTAACAAATTTTTTCTGCCGAAAATCGTTAATGTCAACTCCAATAACCTCATTTCGATCATGAGAAAACATCGAAGTATAATCTCCAGTTCCGCAACCAACATCTAAAATTCTTCTGCCCTTGACTTGATCGGCAAATCTTTTGATTTTATTTTCGTAGGCAACCATACATTTATCTTTTTTGATCATCAGGGTGCTTTTCTTAATTTCTTTTTCGCATAATAAATTTGACGCCGACCGAAAATCGCAGATAAAACATTCCAGCGGATAAAATCGGATGAGCCAGAAGTTTTTTCCACTTTCCATTTTCAATAAAAACGGCGAAGTAGCGGTATTTCAAACCGAGTTGACGACAGATGTCCGGATCATTTTTTCCCCACTTTTTAATATAAGTATCAAAACTTCCGGCGTAATAACTTTTTTTTGCCAGATATTTTTTTAAATTGAATTCTGCTTCGTTGTGGTAAATAACTGGGCCAAAATTCTCCGGATAAACTCCGCGTAAACTAATAAATTTTGACATTTTCCATTTTGATATTTTGTCACCAGCATATAATAAACCGATTTTGCCGATCTTTTTCATTTTTTTGTCAATGTCCCAATCCTCCGGGCCAGACATTGATTCATCAAACCCGCCGGCTTTAACGAATTTTTCTTTGCCAAAAAATCTGGCGCCATCAATCACCGTTCCATTATAAAAAGTCCGCTCAAATCGTCGAACTCGGCTCCAAAAGTTTTTTCCAAGAACAATCTCTGGGATGTGAAGTGCGACAAAAATTTTTTTTGACATTAATTCGACGCAATTGGCGATCAAATTCGGCGCTAAAATCATGTCGCAATCAATAAACATTACATATTTGCCAGCCGACTTTTCGATCATACCGTAATTTCTCTGCGCCGATCGCTCCGGTCCTTTATTATAAACTTTTCTGGTATATTTCATGGCGATCTCTTTTGTTCGATCGGTCGAGCCGTTGTCAACCAAAATAATTTCGATCGGCTCGTATGTCTGGGCCAAAATTGACTTCATGACATTATCAACATTTTTTGCCTCGTTTTTGGTCGTGATGACTAAACTGACGAGCGGGTTATTTTTCATTTTTTATCCAAAGTTTTTTATGGTCGAAGTTTTTGGCGATGCGAAAAGTTAAAAAATATGTCGGCCAGACGGCGCCATTGCAGAAAGTATCATAGAAAAGATGAAATAAATTGGCAAAACCAAGCGAGAAAAACAGCCAACCAAGATTCGGAAAGATCAAACTGAGCACAATCAGAATTATCGCAAATTCGAAACCGTGAAAAAAAACATAAACTTTTCCCGAATCGTCAAAATGTTTACCGGAAAAAAAATCGTTTATGTTGAATTTCCAGCCACGATGAATAAAATAGTCAATCAGGTGGTCAGCGTCGAGAAAAAAACCGGAGGCTATGGCCAGCGGAACCGCCCAAAAATTGCCAGTTAATTTTCCAACAACCAAACCGATTGCAACTGACAAAACGAAATGAATAAATTCGTCAATAAACATCTTAAGCTTCTTAAGCGACTTATGTCTTTTTTTTCGAAAAATCGGTCAGGTGGCCAAGCAATTTCCCGCCGGCACGCCAGAGAAATTTTAAATCATCAGCACTTCGGATGCCACCGATTTTTCGAAAAATGAATTTCGGTGTCATAAATGACTTATAAAGTCCTTGTGTCAACTCTTTTATGTCCGACTCCGACAACTCCGATTTCATTATGATTTTCCGCTGGTCGTAATCGTCCCAATTTTTCGTTGTCAGCCAGCCGTTTTTTTGGCACTCTTTAAATAGTGGCGTGCCGGGATAAGGAATAACGATTGTCGCCTGCAAAGTATCAACAAAACCCGAGTCAAATAATTTCTTCGACAAAGCGATCGTTCGTTTCGCGTCTTCCAAACTCTCCCACGGATAGCCCATCATTGTCGTAATGTGCGGCTCGAGTCCAGCCTTTTTCGCCATCCGAACCCCTTTTTCAATTTCGGCGACGCGCAAATTTTTATTAATATGATCGAGAGTTTTCTGATTTGCCGACTCTAGCCCATACAAAATAAAGCGAAAACCGGCTTTGCCCATTAAATTATATTCTTCTTGCGACAGGGCTTTCAACCGCATATTGCAATCAATTTTGATCTTTTTGTTGTAGCCGCGAGAAATCATCCCGTCGCAAAATTCTTCAAGCCACGGCCCAATCGGAAACGAGCCGGCGTCGTCCATAACTTCTTTAACTTTATATTTGTGGATCAGAATTCCGATTTCGTCCAACATTCGCTTGGCCGAATGTTTGCGGTAATCCTTGCCGGGGTAAAGCGTCGTCCAGGAGCAAAATGTGCACTTTCCCCACCAACAGTCGCGAGCGGAAAAAGTGTAAGTTCCCGGCGTTCGTTTGTAGTTGCCGTTTTTATAGGCGTATAGTTTCCACTTGGTTAAATCCCGATCAATCATCGGCAGCTCGTCCAAAATATGATTTAATTCGAAATGTCCGGTATTTTCGAACAGATCCCCTTCCTTCATTTTTCTTGCGATAGCTGACCCTGTGGGGATCTTTGATTTTTGATCTTTGATTTTTCTAAACCAGATTCCTGCCTCCAATTTTTCTCCGTGATTGATATGGTTCGCAATATTCAGTGCCAAAAAATCCCAATCGCCACCGGTGGCGATAAAATCAACCTTTGAATTTTTCATTGACTCCTCCGGCATCGCCGTCACATGATCGCCAACCAAAACGACTTTTACCGCCGGCATTTCCTTTTTTATCACATCGATGACTTTCCAGTGGCGCTTGACAACCGGTGTTTTGGTTTCAAAGATGATGAGATCGGGACGAAATTTTTTGATGCGATCGAGCCAAATTTCCGGCAACAATTCTTCGGCAATGCCATCATCCCACAAGACATCAAATCCTTGCAACTGTAAAAGCGTCGCGACGTAAGCCGGCACCATCGGATAAATGTAGGTCGGATTCTTAAACCATTGAAACTGGCGATTCTGCCCAAGACACGGCGTTCCCTTTTTACTCGGCATCGGCGGATAGGAAATTGCGATTTTGAATTTTTTATTTTTCTCCAAATGTTCTTTTGTCGGTTTTGAAATGTGTTTAATCGCCATAAGATTTTCATAAAAATAAATATTGAGTTTCATCACAATCGTAATTTCACGATATCAAATTACGGCAACCGGTGCAACATAAAAAATCTGGAAGGTTATTTTATTTGATTTTATCGAGATCTTTTTTGTCGAGTTCGGCGAATTTCAAAATATTATTAAGAGTTCCAGGCTTGATAAACTTGTGATTCGGAACAATCAAAACTTTCTTCCGGCCGTTAGTTTTTTCAAGTTTGATGTGGCTGCCTTTTTGCCCAACAATTTTGAAACCAAAACCAACCAAAACTTTGAGCAATGTTTTGGCCGAAATTTGTGAGTACTTGGCGATCATTTAACAAACTTTCAATTTTAGTGGCACGACAAATTCTCTTTTGCTTTTTGGCAAGGGATTTTTTCCCAAATACAAATTCACCGCTTCGGAAATGTTGCACATCGCTTCTTCAAAAGTTTCTCCTTGGGAAAAACAACCAGGAAGCGACGGAACCGAAACGGAAAAACCGCCGTCATTCTCTTCTTGCATTAGAACAAAGATTTCTTTCATGATTTTATTTTACCACCAGATTTTTTGATTGTAAATACTTATCGTTCCAATTTCCGAACCGTCAGTCCTTGGACAAAACGAATTCCATACCAAATGTGAGTTAGAAAGATCATTGGAATTGTTAGAATACCAATAAGCGGATTTTTGTGACGGAGGGAAATGATGACGGCATCAAATAAAAGTCCTAATCCGTAAGCAATAAGCGGTAAGAAAAACAAAATTCGAAATTCGAAATTCGAAATTCGAAACAATATCGAAAATAAGAAAATTAAATACAAAACAAATAAAGTCGGGATAAAGTAGCCGATTTTCAAAGATGTCTGCGGATATTTTTTGGCAAAAAAGCCGCGGTGGAGTGCATAGTTTCCGATTTGTTTGAAATGCTTTAAGAGATTGGCGCGACGATGGTGGTAGACAATACCGGCCGGGTCATAAATAATTTTGTAGCCGGCACTTACAATGTCGAGACAAAGTTTTGTGTCCTCGCCCGGCCAATACTGGCAATCAAATCCGCCGACTTCCTTAAAAACATCGCGCCAGATCAGCAAACTGACCGTCGGCCAGTCGTCGCAAGTTCGACGATTTCCGATTGGTAGATAACGGTTGCGGGTGAAACCGCCACCGAGATACGACTCGAAAATCGCGCCGGAAACTTTTTGCAAAACGCCGTTTGATGACGGCGTCACTGCTGGACAACCGACGGCGCCAACTTCAGATTTGCGAAAATTGGGAATCATCTTTTTTAGCCAGTCGCGGCGCGGATAGGCATCATCATCTAAAAAAGCCAGGACTTTCCCACGGGCAAATTTCAGCGCCAAATCACGCTTTTCTGCCGGTCCGATCTTGCCAGAAGCGATGATTTTTGTTTTTGGCCAGCGGTGAATTTCATCCGGTCGGTCGGGAAATATTAAAACCTCAAACTCCGGCCAATCGAGTTTCAGAATATGCTCCATTGATTCGTAAATGTAGTCGTTGATCTTTTTAACCGGAATGATAATTGAAACTTTGGGTTTCATAAATCAAAAATTAAATATCAAAGATCAAAATGTTGGTCGGCACTCCGTGCCGGGATTTATTCTTTTTCATCTTTTTTATTTATCATTTTAATTTTTGATATTTGATTTTTGCTTTTAGTATCCCATCTCTCGCAAATATTTTATCGTTTTTGTCAGTCCGGCTTCGAGCGAAATTTTCGGCGACCAGCCGAGAAGTTTTTTTGCTCGGCTGATATCCGGCTTTCGGCGAGTCGGATCGGAAATCGCCGGCGCAACATGAATAATTTTTGACGACGACTTCGTCAACTTGATAACTTTTTCCGCCAACTCTAGCATCGTGCACTCCTGCGGATTGCCAATATTGATCGGACCCTCCAGATCCGAGTGGATGAATTTCATCTGGGCCTCGATTTGGTCATCAACAAAGCAAAAACTTCTGGTTTGATTTCCACTGCCCTGAATCGTGATTTCTTCGCCAGACAGCGCTTGCTTGATAAAGTTGGTGACAACCCGACCATCATCCGGATCCATCATTGGGCCGTAGGTGTTGAAAATTCGGACAATGCCACTGTTGAGACTTTTTTGCCGGCGGGCTTGGTAAATCAGGGCTTCGGCAAATCGTTTGCCTTCATCATAACATGATCGCATTGAATATGACCAAACATTGCCGGAATAACTCTCCTTTTGCGGATGCTCAAGTGGGTCGCCGTAAATTTCCGAGGTTGACGATTGAAAAAACCGGGCGCTGTTTTTGTGGGCAAACTTTAAAAGATTTTCGACACCGATAGAATTTGTCTCCAAAGTTTTAATCGGATCGAGATAATACTTCGGTGGCGACGCCGGGCAGGCGTAGTTCAAAACAAAATCAAACTGACCGCGGGATTTTATCGGCTGACAAATATCGTGTTTGACGAATGTGAATCTGGGAAACCTCTTTAATTGATCGAGATTGCGCCGATTTCCGGTTTGCAAATTATCAATGACGACAACTTCGCCACCGGCAGTCAAAATTCTTTTTGCCATATTGGCGCCTAAAAATCCGGCGCCGCCGGCAATTAAATATTTTTTGCCAGCCGGTTTGAGTTTTTTTGTCGTTGTTTTTTTCGGCGATGACGGCAAATCCAAGGACAATTTCTGGTGGCGATAATAGTTCAAAATCCGAGCGCGGTAAAAAATCGCCAGTGTGTCGGTAATCATTTTTATGATCGTTTTCGGACTGATACCGGAAGCGATAGCGTTAAAATCCAGCTCAACCGGTGCCTCAAAAATCCGCCGATAACCAAGCTGATGGGCGATAACCAGCATTTCCAAATCGAAAGCGTACTGTTTAACTAATGCTCGCGGCAAAATATCGTTGGCAACATTACGACGCAAAAATTTCAGGCCAGCTTGAGTGTCGGTGACATTCAGGCCGAAAAGAATTTTGATCAGCCGCGAATAAATCCAGGAGTAAATTTTTCGCCGCGTCGGATAGTTGACCCGGCTGGCCGGATGCCGTTTTGAGCCAATGACAAAATCGGCATCAAAGATTTCCAGAAGGCGGACGAATTTGTCGAACTGCTTAGGATCAAAATCACCACCGGCATCAGTGAAAGTAATAATTTCGCCGGAAGCTTTTTCGGCGCCGAATTTCAGGGCATAACCTTTGCCGTGATTCGGGAAATATTCAAAAACCTTGACATTTTTTGATTTCGCTCGCCTCGCCTCTTTCGCCGTTTTGTCCGGTGAGCCATCAACGACGACGATAACTTCAAAATCATATGATAATTGATCGTGAGTTCTGACGATTTTCTGAATCGTCCGATAGATATTTTTTTCCTCGTTGTAGGCCGGAATGACGATCGAAAGTTTTGGGCGCTGATTTTTCGTCAACTTCAAAACCCTCCCCCGTTTTGCCCCTCCGGAAGATTTTTGATTTGATTCTGGCATTTTTAGTTCAAAAAGTTTCCCGCCGGAAAAAGGACTTTAACTGCTGGCGCTTTCCAAAAAGATAATATATCATCATTGCGGCAAAAAGCAAAGCAAACGACAAAATTATTATCCGGACGACCAACTCTAGCGACGAATGAAATTTGGCGATCGCTAGAATTTGCAAGATTTCCGCCAAAGCGAAAAACCAGATAAAACGAAAATTTCTGACCACCAAGAAGTAATTGACCAAAAGATTTATCAGCGAATAAAGCAGAATTGCCAGACCGATCTCCGGTAGAAGATAAAATAAATTGATATACTGCGCGCCGTACAAAACGCCGATGATTTTCGCCGGCGCCACGGTGTAAGCGCCAAGAATCAAAAACGATCCAACCAAAACCATGAGCAAAGAGTAAAAAAAGAGTGGATAGTGTTTGTCGCCACGGGTTTTTTTCTCGGAGATCATTGGAAACATCACCGAGACGACCGGCGAGGTTATATATAGTATGATCTTGCCAACAGTCGAAACGGCGGCGTAGATGCCAGCGATGTCCGGTGGAAAATAGTGCTTGACCAAAATGATGTCAAGATTGATGGCGATCGCCAGAAGAAGCATCGAGCCGAGCGCCGGCCAGGAGTAATTCAAAATTTCTTTTTTATCGAAAGTGAAATTTTTTTCTGTTCGATCCTTCTTGATTTTTTTGAAAATCCCCGATATCGGCCAGAAAGTCAAAGCGTATGTTGCCGCTGTGGCTAGGACAATTCCCAAAAGCGCGCCGGAAACCGCAAGGCCGATTTTTACCAAGATGATACCGAGCGCCAAACGAGCAGCCATTTCAAAAATCCCAACCGCTGATAGGGCGTAAAATTTCTGGGCGCCCTGCAAAATTCCCTTGTTGACCATGATGACCAAACCGAAAATCAACGACAGAAGCGCGACGACCGTCGGCGTAAGACCGGAAATGGAAAAATAATTTGAGATCGGTCGAACCAAAGCTAGGCCGATCAGAAACAAGAAGAGGGCGAAAAAGTAGACATACTTTGACAAAACGGCCAAAAGTTTTTTTAGCGCCCGCAATCTTTCGCCGACATAAAGTTCACTGCCGTATTTCATTGCGACGGTCAAAATCGCTCCGCCGGCAACCGAGACGATCATCAAAAGCGACATCAGCGCCGTCATCTCGCCGTAATTTTTAGGACCGAGATATCGGCCCATCAACATATTGAAAAGATAGGAAAAAATGCTGGCGATAAAAGTGCCAACAAACATCACCGCCGACGATGAAAAAAGTTTTTTCGTTTCTCCCATTGCTTTCAAATATAGCAGAAAAACTTGAAATAAAAAACATGAAATGATAAATTAAAATTGTCTCATTCATAATTTCGCTAGATTCGCTTGCCCCTCGTAGCCCGGAGGGCGAAGTGGGGTAATTTCGTCTAGATTTGTAATTTCGGGATTTATTCGCCCGCAGGGTCACCTTCGGAAGATAATTAGTAGGAGAGCGACTGAAAGGAGCTTTATGAAAGGTATTATTTTGGCCGGTGGCGCCGGCACTCGACTTTATCCGTCAACGCTTTCGGTCTCGAAACAGCTACAAGCGGTTTACGACAAACCGATGATTTACTATCCGCTTTCGGTTTTGATGTTGGCTGACATTCGCCAAGTTTTGATAATTTCGACGCCGGAGGATCTGCCGAATTTCCGAAAACTTTTCGGCACGGGCGGGGAAATCGGAATGAAATTTTCCTACGCCGAGCAAGCGGCGCCGAACGGTTTGGCCGAGGCATTTATTATCGGCGATAAATTTATCGGCGATGATTCTGTTGCGATGATTTTGGGCGACAACATTTTCCACTCCGCCGGATTGACCGGACTTTTGCAAGAAGCGAAAAAAATTAAAAAGGGCGGCCATATTTTCGCCGTTCATGTTCACGACCCGGAGCGTTTTGGCGTTGTCGAATTCGACCGACGAGGAAAAGTTTTATCTCTCGAGGAAAAGCCGGAAAAGCCGAAATCAAATTACGCCGTTCCCGGACTTTATTTTTACGGACCAGAAGTAGTCGCTGAAGCAAAAAATCTGAGGCCGTCGGTGCGCGGCGAATTAGAAATCACCGACTTAAACCGAAAATTTTTGAAGCGTCAAGAGTTAGATGTGACGGTTTTGCCCCGCGGGTTGGCTTGGCTCGACACCGGCACCCACGACGCGATGGCAAAAGCCGGAAGTTATGTCCAGATTATTCAGGAGATGACCGACTACAACATCGCCTGCATTGAAGAGATCGCATATCACAAAGGATGGATCGATCAGAAAATTCTCGACAAAACAATCAAAAAAATGGGTAAATCAAGCTACGCCGACTATTTGAAAAGAATCGAAAAGGAGAGAGTTTAAGACAGCGAAATCGGCGAGCTTTGTTAAATTTCGACGGTCGCAAGCGCTGGAACGACAACGATCGTGACAAAAGCGCCTAGAAATTTAATCAAAGCGAGCAAAGATTTCGCGGCTAAAAATTATGAAAATTGTTGACACTGAAATTCCCGAGGTAAAAATTATCGAGCCCGATGTTTTTGGTGACAATCGCGGTTGGTTTTTCGAATCGTATAACAAACAAAAGTTGGCCGAATTGGGAATTGATGTTAATTTTGTTCAGGACAACCACTCTTTTTCCGCCGAGGTGAGAACTTTGCGCGGCATTCATTTTCAAAACAATCCAAAAAGCCAGGCAAAGTTAATTCGTTGCACCGCCGGTAGAGTTTTGGACATCGCCGTTGACCTGCGAAAAAATTCGCCTACTTACAAAAAATCAGTCGCTGTCGAGCTTTCAGCCGAAAACAAAAAACAATTTTTTATTCCCAAGGGCTTCGGCCACGGATTTTTGACTCTGACCGACAATGCCGAGTTTCAGTATAAAGTTGACGAATATTATTCAAAGGATGATGATCGGAGCATCCGTTTTGACGATTCGGAGCTGGCGATTGATTGGAAAACAGCTGATCCGATTCTTTCGGACAAAGATAAAAACGCACCGACTTTGAAAGATAGTGATTGTAATTTTTAAGGAGTTAATATGAAAATTTTAGTCACCGGCGGCGCCGGATTTATCGGATCGAATTTCATTCTTTATATGACGGAAAAATATTCGGATTATGATTTTGTTAATTTGGACGCTCTGACTTACGCCGGAAATCTCGAGAATTTGAAATCAGTTGAAAAAAAACCAAACTATAAATTTGTTTTCGGCTCGGTTTGTGACCGAGAAAAAGTCGAGGAAGCAATCACTGGTTGCGACATCGTCGTTCATTTCGCCGCCGAAAGTCATGTTGACCGCTCAATCACCGGTCCGGCAATTTTTGTCGAAACCAATGTCGTTGGCACTCAAGTTTTGCTCGATGTCGCCAAAGAAAAAAATATCAAACTTTTCCATTATGTTTCAACCGATGAAGTTTTCGGCGCTTTACCGCTTGACAAACCGGAGATAAAATTCAATGAAAATTCAATTTACGCGCCGCATTCTCCGTATTCGGCGTCAAAGGCCGGCTCCGATCATTTGGTTCGGGCGTATCACGATACCTTCGGTCTTCCGATTACGATTTCCAACTGCTCAAATAATTATGGTCCATATCACTTTCCGGAAAAAGTCATTCCGCTTTTTATCACCAATGCTTTTCAGGACAAAAATTTGCCGATTTACGGAACCGGTCTCGCCGTTCGGGATTATCTTTATGTCACCGACCACTGCGTCGCAATTGACGCAATAATTCACAAAGGAAAAGTCGGCGAGACATATTGTATCGGTGGCGATTCGGAAAAAAACGGGCTGGAAGTCGCCGACGCAATTTTGAAAGTCACCGGCAAATCGGAGTCACTAAAAACTTTTGTCGAGGACAGACGCGGTCATGACATGCGTTACGCAATTGATCACACAAAAATTTCCTGCCAACTTGGCTGGCAACCGACGGTCAATTTCGAAGAAGGAATCAAAAAAACCGTTGATTGGTACAAAAATAACGAGGACTGGTGGAAAAGAATTATTTCCAAAGAATATTTGGACACCAACAGAAAACAATCCAACGCAACCAAGATTCATTCGTAATTTCGTTTGATTTGTAAATTTGTAAGGGAACAGATGAAAATTTTAATCACCGGTGCCAACGGCCAACTCGGAGTGACTTTGCAGGATGTTTTTGCCGGCAGTGATTTGGTTTTGACCGATCGCGATGAATTAGATATCACTGATGCCGCCGCGGTTGATAATTTTGTCGCCGTCACAAAACCGGAGGTGATAATTAATGCCGCCGGCTACACCGCTGTTGACCTGGCGGAGATTGAGAAGGAGGCAGCGCGGAAAATCAATCTTGGCGGCGGCGAAAATTTGGCGGCGGCGGCGAAAAAATATGATGTGATTTTCTTTCATATTTCGACCGATTTTGTTTTTGACGGCGAAAAAACTGAGCCCTATCTTGAAACCGACAAACCGAATCCTCTGTCGGTCTACGGCCAAACAAAACGCGACGCCGAAACTGTGATTGAAAAAGTTGGTGGAAAATATTTTATCCTTCGAACCGCTTGGCTTTATTCGCCGTTTGGAAAAAATTTCGTCAAGACATTCGTCAAACTCGGGGCGGAAAAACCGGAGTTGAAAGTCGTCGCCGATCAAATCGGTTGTCCGACTTATACTTATGATTTGGCACTGGCAATCAAAAAACTTTTGACTGCCGACTTTCAGCTACCGACTATTTTCGGTTTATACCATTTCGCCGGTGCCGGCGAATGTTCATGGTTTGAATTTGCCAAAAAGATCGTCGAACTTTCCGGCGGAACGGCGAAAATTATCCCTCAAACTTCTTACGAATATGCCGCCGGCCGCGATGCCGTCACCGCCGAGCGACCAAAACATTCGGTTCTAAACTGCGACAAAATCCGAAAGCTTGGAGTCAAAACTCCGGTTTGGCAGGAATCACTTCAAAAATGTATCGAAATTTTGAAAAAGGAAAATAATTAACACGAAAGGAGTTATGATGTCAGTCGAAGGAGAATCGTTTGATCCAGAATTCCCCAGCGACGCCGACTTGGGACGAGACAGCGGTTCGGAGTCGGGACGACCGCCGGTTGAAACTCCGGAAAGAAGAGTTTTTAGACGAGACGGATCTACCCCGTCGCCAAAACCGGAAATCGCCTTACCGCCGACAAGAATTAAAAGAACCGGATTTGATATGCTTCGACCACCAGTCGAACCGATGAGCGCCGGCAGACCAATTGACGGAAAATCACCAGTTGAAAAACCAGCTATTATTCATCGTCCAAAATCGGGATTGGAAAAACCATTCGGACGGAAATTATAATCGGCCGGTTGACAAACTCGACGAGCTATAAAAAAACCGCAGAGATTTCTGCGGCGAGGTTGATTTTATGTTTCCGGATTTTGTTCCGGCATTTTTTTTGCCAGAACTCTTCCAGAACACTTTGCGATTATTGAACCAGCCGTGAACGAAACGAGCAACACATTGATTGCCATTAGAAAAGGAAAACTGGATTGGAAAAAATCGAAACCCAACATTCTAAAACGTGAATCGAAAAATTCCAACGCACCAATCAGCAACCCTGTCATCGTAATCATCGAAAGTAGGTTTTTTCGAATCATATAGTCACGGCCAATTCCGAATCCCGCCGTCGCCGCAACAGTTATCATCCCAACAAATGCAATAATCCAA
>JAPLVH010000017.1:0-40328 GCA_026397205.1 Candidatus Berkelbacteria bacterium
TGATGGCGTCGCAATACTGTCGGTTGAGGTGAGAGTTGTTTCAACTTGAAGATAACGCTGTTGGGTCAACCCCGACAAATCAATTGAGCCGGCATAAGCCGCCGAATTAGACCAATTAGACCAATTAGACGAATCTGCCGAGGTCCGAAACCTAAACGCCACCGATGTATTTGCCGGTATCGTTGCATCCGGCACAAACGTATCCCAATGTTGGAAGGTTGCGGTGCCGTCTAGTTGGGTGGAGGAGGAGGTGTGTGTGGCGGTGGCTTGCTGATAATAAAGTTTTAAATCATAAATTTTAAACGGGGAGTCGTAAGGTGCTCCACCTAGGGTAACAATTTTATAATACTTGGTTACGACCGAAGGGCTGACAGTGTGATCAGCCGAACATCGGGCTGACGGTGCACACAACAAAGTTGTTGGATTAATTTTTGTCCAAGATGAGCCATTCGAAGAAGTGTAGATATTTAATCCCGTATAATATTCTCCGTCAAGATGATATTTATTTAGGTTTATTGCGTCGAATGGCCCAATTTCCCAATAATGATTTGCTCCGTTTGACGGAATTGGTCCCCAATAAGTAGCCAAATCATCATCAACAACCTTGGCTTTGTCGGCGGAATCATAATCGGCGTCGAGTGATATCCCAGCAGTATCCAAATGTTGGCTCCCAGAAGTTTTGTCATCAATTTTTATATCTCCGGGCGTTGAAGTTGAATCAATATTCTGGACTGTTCCAAGTTCCCATTCCGCCTTGCTGGTAATTGTTGCCGATCCGGAAGCGGCGTTGATTTTTGTTTTATTCTTTGGGATAAACTTAGGTAGAACACAAAAAGAAACCAAAAAAACTACTAACAAAATTGCAGCAAATAGAATTTTTCTTTTATTTTTTAGCACATATCAATTATATTGAAAATCAGCCACAAATGCAAAACGCTTCTCCTCGCGGGAAAAGCGTCTGCTCGCCGGTTTGCGCCTCTGGGCGCTAGCCGGGCTTGTAGAATTTGGCTCCGGTAATGTAGCCGGGGTCGGTTTTGGGCGGTCCTGCGGCGCAGATAAACCACTTCTTGCCGCTGGTGCTGGGCAAGTAAGCGGTCATATTCTGGCCGGGTGGACCAAAAGCTGTCGCGACTCGTTCCCAGTTTCCGCTGTTATCAACGTAGATGTCTGCGGAGAATGCCACCCCGGTCACCTCAACTTTGCGAATTGCTTCGGGTTTGTCGAGAATCGCGGAGAAAGTCGTGGCGGTTATCGTTGTATCGGCTGGCGATACTTCAGCGCCGACTTTTGGCAACGACTTGAGTGGTTGCGGCGGATGTTCTTTCCGCATTTGGACGAAGTCGGTTTCTGTAAAGAACGGTTTGTCCGTTGACTTGTAGTCGTTGTCCCACTTTTGGTTGTGGGTTGCAGACTCTGGCATCGTTGTCCGCGGAGTGAAGCTGGTTGGCGTCTTGTAGTCACTGATGAAAACCGGCAAGAGGATCGCAGCCAGGCCGATGATCACGGCGATGACAATCAGAAGTTCAACCAGAGTAAATCCGTGTCGCTTCATCCGAAACATCTCCTTCTCCGCCCGGGTTTGGGCGCTGGGTTGCCTCGTGGGGTATATACTATATATGGGGTATATACTATATATATAGTATACAACATATATAGTATACAACCGCCACTTGGTGGTTTGTTGTAAGTTCCGCCTGATCAAGCCGGTGATATCACCTTCTCAATCTAAGCCAAAGGGAATTTGAAATTATTCAACTTCCTGTTTGGACTAAATCAAACAACTTTGTCTAAATACTTTTTAACTTCGGTCAAAAACATTTCAGTTTTTTCAATCGCATTTTCAACCATGTCGATTGTGGCTACAAACTTTGGACTGTAGTCGGCATCTTTCCGCAACATTTCCGCTTTTACCACGAAATTGTGAAATTTCTTATCAAACTTTCCTGTCTTGACGTAAAGCAAATAAAATTTGTCGATCATTCCCTTGTGAGTTTTGGCGTAAGTGTCTTCAAGTTCAAGAAGTCCGCGCAGAATATCAACGTTGGCATAATATGCTCTTGAAATTGAATCGCGGAAGTTTCCGAATTTTGCTAGCAGTTTTGCTGACCCAATTCTTTCGCTTGCACTCTCAACCATTTCTTCAATAATTTGTTTTTCTATCTTCTTGTTCATAATCTGACTCCTTTCGCGACCTCGCGATAAAAGAGCCGTTCTTTATTTTTTTTGAATTCGCTAACTCCTTGGTTGAAAATTTGAACATCAAGGTTTTTTTCGAATTGATAATCGGTTTCCAAATCAATAATCAGGTCATCATCTTTTCCAAAACTTTTGATTTTTCTTTTTGTTAGCAAAAACAAATCCATGTCAGAATCTTTTTTTGCTGTGCCTCGGGCGCGCGAGCCATATAAAATCACTGAGACAAGTTTATTGCCCAATTTCTTTTTTAACTCTTTCTTGATTTCTTTGGCAATTTGTAAATCTTTTTCGTTTGGCATGATTTTATTTTAGCACGATTCTGCCTGATCAAGTGACGGTATCGCCTCCTCGATCTAAGCCAAAGGGAATTTGAAACCTTTTTCAACTTCCTGTTTGGATTAGATTCTATTTAGGGGACGGTTCTCTTTTGAATACGACTTTCGCACATCTGTCTTTCTTGGCTCAAGCTAACGTCATAATTATTTTACACTCCCAATATAGCATATTTTTCCCATTTTGTCAATGGGGAAATTCATAAACGTTTGTTTCATTATATAACTTTTGTCAATCAAAATGAAAAATTAAAAAAATCATTTACAGACAATACAAAACAATGGTGTGAAAATGGTGCTGGAGCACCATTTTCACACCAAAATGATAAAATAATTAGAGGATGAGAAATATAGGTGGTGAGAAATGAAATACAAAATTGTTTTACACAAAAGCAAATATTTTTCAGAATATCGTGAATTTTGCCAAAATTTGACAAAAATTCACAAAAAGAAACTCGATATTCATCATATTGGTAGTACGTCGGTGTCTGGTCTTGATGGAAAAGGGGTTATTGATGTTTTGATTGGGGTAAAAAATTGGCGAGAGTCGGAAGGCGTTATCAAATCGCTGAAAGGAATTGGGATAAAATACTGTTGGCCGAAAAATGGCGGGAGAATTTTTTTAAGCAACAGAAAAATAAATTCCCGCGAGGGTGATTTTCATATTCATCTTGTTCGCAGGGCGACAAAACAATACAAAAATTTCATCAGATTTAGAGATATTTTGCGCCAAGACGAATCAATTGCAAAAAAATACAAAAAAATCAAAGTTCGTGCGATAAAAACATCAGAGAATAGATTTTTCTACAAACATTTCAAAGGATTTTTTATTGAGTCAGTGCTTAAAAAAGAATTGTGTTTAAATTATTTGGTGTGAAAATTATGCTCCAGCATAATTTTCACACCAAATTTCTCAGAAAACTATGGAATGTGATAAAATTAGAGTAGAATTTTTTGAAATACGAGACACCGATGAAGAAATATCAAAAAGAAATTATCAAATTATCTGCCCGGGAACTGCTTTTGTCGTTTATTGATTTAGCATCACCGTTTTTCCAAGCTAGCCGAATTTATCGCCAAGGCGCGAACAAATATATCAACGAGCGTCGAATTGAAAAAGCTGAGTTTTGGGACAAAATAAAATATCTCAAGCGCTCGGGTTACATCGAAAGATTTCTTGACGGAAACGAGGAATATCACATGTTGACGCAGAAGGGCAGGGAAAAACTTGAGAAATTAAAATTTCAGGCAATAAAAATCAAGCGGCCGGAAAAATGGAACGGAAAATGGTGGCTGGTAATTTTTGATGTCCCGGACAAGAAAAAACAGGGGCGTGATTTGTTGCGAAAGAAATTGATATCGATTGATTTCGAAAAAATTCAGGAAAGTGTTTATGCCTATCCGTTCGAGTGTGCCGATGAAATTGATTTTATTGCTGGCAATTTGAATGTCGGCGAAAATGTTTTAATATTTATTGCTAATGCTATCAGGGGCGAAGAAGTGGTGATTGAAAAATTTCTCGACAAAAATATTTTGACTAAGAGAGATTTACAGAAATAAAATTTAAGACAAGAAAAAAAGTTAAAAAAAGTAAATTCAGGGTTGGAAAAAGAAGTGTGTGAAAAGTTCGCTCCAGCGAACTTTTCACACACTATCATAATTAAAAAAGGCAACCAGTGGTTGCCTTTGGATAAAACAGGACTTAAATTCGAGAAATAAACAATCAACTCTACTCTCACCGCCAGACGGCGAGGCCGTAACCGCTGAAGTTTCTAGCCGAATTAATGTCTCCGTCAACGACCCAAGACAAAATGTGTCCCTCTCTGGAAATCACAGTTATCCTTTTGTCGAGCGGTGTCACGACTCCTAGTCGTGAAAGCCGGGCGATTTGATCATTTTTGTCGAAGCTGAGAACTTTTCCAACGGCAGAGAAGAAAACCGGAAAGATTCTTTTGACTCCTCCTACAAAATAATTTTCGTAAACAGTGATCATCGCTAGTATTCGTCCATCGGGCAAAAGTTGAACATCAAAAAGCTTCTGACCGTCCTGATGATTGGCGACAGCCGTTATAATTCGCTCGCCGCTAGATAGGAGGTAAGCGATTAAGCGGCTCGGAAAGGGCTTTTTGGGATAGTGTTCTCGTGAGCCGTCATTTTCAACAACGTAAACAAACGAATTTGTCGCGACCATCGCCGCGACATTTGTTGGACCGAATTTGGCAAGCAGCCGATAATTACTGCCGTCAATATCAATTTTGCAGAGATTGAATGTATTGTCGCAGATTCCGATTCCGTCGTTGGTAATTTGGGCGAAGATAATTGATTTTCCGTCAGGGGCAACCGCAATATGGTCAACGCACCCACTGGTTGTTAGTTTCCGGACAAAATCGCCGTGAGCGTTGATGACGAATATATCATTGCCATTATTATCGTTCTTCAAAATTGCCAGGACTCCATTACTGATCCAACAAATCTGAAGAACATCTTTGTTCATTGCTATTGGATATGGGTCTGAAAATCCGAAATTGTTAATGTACAGATCGTCATAGTTGCCGGCGCCCTTGACCAGATAGGCGATTTGTTCGGCAAAAAGCGGGAAAATCGAAAGCGAAAAAACCAGAACCACAGCCATCGCAAACTTCATCGTGGCACCTCCGAGTCAGCATTAAATTAATTATAGCAGAAATTGGGCAAAATTTAATTTTGTTGACTTTCAAAGATTAATTTGATATAAAATAAGAGATGTAAAGCTCGTACACAACTCAGGAGGTTCGGCTGATGAGGTCATACAAGCCGTTGATTTTGGTCGGAATTGTTTTGGTCGCCACTACTGCTGGATATTTTGTCTGGAATAACAGTTACAGCAATGAAGTTTTTCGTCAGTGGAATAATCTTCAGACATCACTGACAGAGTTGAATTCATTCATTGATGGCAACCATGACTTTTGTGATATTGTTGCGAAAGTGTCAATGATAAAAACTGCTGTTGATCAGCGAAAAAGTTACTTCGAGCGAAAGTCAGTTCCGTTTGGTCGCGGAGATTTCAACCGCACGTTTGTCAATTATCTGGAAAATGTTTCTGCTTGCCTCGGACTGATTTCAGATAACTGTAATAAGTGGGACGGGAAAATGTTGACGGATTTGAATCAGAAGACCCAAGCGCTTCATAAGTCGCAAAATGATTGCGCAAATTCTATCCACTATCTATCGAAAAAAGATGACATCTTCATGCAGATTCCAACAATCCTCAATCAAATGCACGAAAAACGATCGGCACCAACGCCGAAACACATTGTCGAAATTGTCTCTACAACATCCCCTGTGCTGGTGGACCAACAGGCATTTGGTTTTCGCAGTTCAGCGGTTGAAGAAATGCGGATGATAATGAGAGAATATCTCCGAGATCGCGATTATTTCAACGCTACAGCGGGTAGTATACTAAGCGACTTAAATGTTTTCGGAGAGCGGTGCATTGCAGATCGCTATGTTTTGATTCATCGACTTGAGAATCTAGATTTGCCGAATGAGTATTATCGAGAAACAGGGCAACTTTTCGTTTCTGGCATCAATGATGCGATTGAAGCCATTCGTATCAAGTGTCGAACTGGTGATGGACATTCAGAAGCCGCACGCCGGGCAGCGGATAAGATTTGTCAAGTCCAAAAACGACTGTGAATATTGAAGGGGCTTATCTTGCCTTCGGTCTTGTGACCGAGGGTTTTTTGTTGATTTACAAGCAAAAATCTGCTATAAAATAAGTGGTACCATGACAACTCAGGGAGGTTGTGGAGATGAAGATCAACTGGCTACTGGTTTTTACCACGGTTTTTTTGATGATGTCTCAAGTTTTCGCCGCTGATTCGCTAAGCACCTACAAATCCGCCGAATTCACAATTCGCTATCCTTCGAACTTTTGCGTTCAGCAAAGTCGTGATCGCGACGGCGCCTATTTCACGTCGCCAGACAAACGAGTGATTTTTATGGTCTATTCAACGACTATGATTACAATAGGGAATTATATGTGGAAACAAGCGCTACTCGAAGAAACCATTTCTTCCTCGACGAAAAATGGTCGGACTTATGTTTTCATCAAAGCGATTGATGGGTCGTATTGTCGCCAATATGTCGAAGTCAATGATGGGGTTTCGCCTTTCAGGGTATTCGGAATCCGTTATGTTTCAGCTGATGCCTATAAAAAGTATAAACCGCTATATGAAAAGTTCGTTGGGTCTTTTGTTGGGTCTGAAGATACCGGCGATCCCTAAGTCAATTTCCCCGTCTCACCCTTTAGCGAGGCGGTTTTTTATTGCAGAAATAGTGTTTTTTGGGTAAGATAACAAAAGAAAATCAAATATCAAAGATCAAAAATCAAAATGACAGATCAGAAAGTTAAAGATAAAATCCCGGCACGAAGTGCCGACCACAACTTTTCACTTTTCACTTTTAATTTTTAACTGCCATGTCCGGACACTCAAAGTGGGCGACGACAAAACATAAAAAAGCAATTGTTGATGCCAAGCGGTCAGCATCTTTTACAAAACTATCAAAAATTGTCACAATCGCCGCCAGAGGCGGCGGTGATCCGACGATGAATTTTTCCTTGCGACTGGCGATTGATCGGGCAAAAGCGGCCTCAATGCCGAAGGAAAATATCGAAAAGGCGATCAAACGCGGAACCGGTGAAATCGGCGGGGCGGCGATTGAAGAAATTGTTTACGAAGGATACGGTCCGGCCGGCATTGCGATCATCATCGTTTGCCTGACCGACAACCGCTTGCGGACGGTTTCCGAGATTCGTTCGATTTTCAACAAATTTGGCGGAACTTTGGCCGAAGCTGGCGGTGTCGCTTATCTTTTTGAAAAACGCGGGGAGATTAGCTTGTCTCGGCCAAAGGCCGATCGTCCTGTGGACGAAGCGGAGAAAATCGAAGAAAAAATTATTGACTCCGGCGCGCTCGATTTTGAGCTTGAGGATGATACTATATATATAGTATATACCGAGTTGACCGACTTACAGAAAGTTGCTAATTATTTCGTTGATGCCGGCATCAAGATTGAATCCTCAGACATCATCTATCAACCAAAAACCAAAGTTCAAGTTCCGGAGGAAAAAATGCCGGCGGTGGAAAAGTTATTAAATGCACTTGAAGAATTAGACGATGTGTCAGAAGTTTTCAGTAATATTGAATAATTAAATCAAAAAGCAAATATCCCCACAGGGTCAGCTGAAGCTAGAAAAAATCAAAATGACAGATAAAAATGTAAAGAGAATCCAGCTATGGAATGGCTACCACAATTTTGATCTTTGCATTTTAATTTTTGATCTATGAAAATATTAGGTATTGATCCCGGGACGGCAATTTGCGGCTGGGGTTTGATCGAATCGGACGGCCATGAGCCGCGGATTTTGAAGTGCGGGGTGATCACGACCAAAGCCAAGTCCCCAGATGCTGACCGGCTGGAGATTATTTATGACAGCGTCTGTGATATAATTAAAAAGGAAAAACCGGAGGCGGTCGCCGTTGAACAATTATTCTTTTTCAAGAACCAAAAGACAGTGATGACAGTTTCCCAGACGCGAGGCGCGATTGTTTTGGCGGTTCAAAAATCCAGAACGCCGCTTTTCGAATATACTCCACTTCAAGTTAAACAAGCGGTTGTCGGTTATGGCCGGGCGGAGAAAAATCAGGTCCAGGAAATGGTAAAAGTCATATTGCATTTGAAAGAAATTCCCAAACCGGACGATGCGGCCGATGCACTGGCGATTGCGATCTGTTGTTCGCAATCGCAAAAAAATAAGTCAAGAGCTTTTGGTGATTATTTTACAAATATAAAATAATTTTTATGAATAAAAAAATTGAATTAAACAAAAAAGAAATTGAAAGTATTTACAGAAAAATCGCCGAATTCCATAAAAAATATTTAAAACAATTTGGTGTCAAGCTACCAAAACTTTATAATTCAGAAAAAAAATTTACTAAAGATGGTCTAACATTGGTCTATTTGGCTCAAAATTACCCAAATACTTCTGAGATTAGCAAAAAAGAATTGACAAAATTTATCAGGAGTTTTTATCCGGATACAAACGATGTGCAACAAGCACGGCATCTTGGCGCCCAGGCAGGATGGTGGATTGTGGCCGGCGGCAGAGACAATATTGTTCTACGGATTAAACGTGGAAACTATCAACTTTATACTTTAGAGCAACCTTATCCAGAATTTAAAAAAGGCCATAGGAAATCCGAAACTAGCGGATGGAAAGAATTAAAAGCGAGATACAACTATCGATGTGCAACTTGTGGATCACAAGAAAATAAACCACATTTTCATTGGCCGGCAACGAAAACAGTTTTACAAAAATCACATATGGATCCGAATAAACCTTTGATAACAGGGAATATCCTTCCCCAATGTGAAAAATGTAATCGAGCCGACCGAAACAGATGGGTTTATGACGAAAAAGGTCGAGTGGTAAAATTGGCTGACGCAAATTTTGTTAGAAATTTTGACAATGAGGTGAGAAAAAAGATTTACAAAATATTATCCGAAGAATTTAAAGAGAACGGGTCATAATTTCAAAAAATATGGTTAATCAAGAGTTCATCAATAAAATAGTTTGTGCTGACTCGCTAGAACTACTTTCTCAAATAGAGGATGATTCTATTGATGTCGTTTTAACTGATCCTCCATATTTTCTAGATAAGCTTGATAGTAACTGGGATTATGACAAAGTATCGAGTCAAAAAAACCAGCAGACAGTCAAATCTTTGCCAGCGGGAATGAAATTTGATCGAGAGCAGGGTAAGAAGTTTTACAGCTGGTATTCAAAAATTTCAGAAGAAATTTTCAGGATATTAAAACCAGGCGGTTTTTTCTTTTCTTTCTCGAGCCCTCGCCTCTACCACCGGATGGCTTGTGCAATTGATGACGCTGGTTTTGAAATTAGAGATGCTTTTATCTGGCTTTACACGCAGAATCAAGCCAAAGCTATGGGAATTAACCATTTTATTTCCAAAATGGACATATCAAAAGAGGAAAAGGAAAAATTAAAAGAGAGGTTTAGCGGTTGGAAGACCCCACAGATTAAAACGTGTTTCGAGCCGATAGCAATGGCACAAAAACCTACGGATTCCACTTATTTAGCAAATATGATAAAGCATAAAGTTGGGTTGTTTAATACTAAAATCAGAATTGGTGACAATATGTATCCGGCAAATGTTTTTACAATTGAAAATATTAACGAATTGATAGACAAGACGTTCCTTTTATCGAAACCGAGCAAAAATGAGAAAGGTACATACAACGATCACAAAACTGTCAAACCTCTAATGATTTGTGAATATTTAATTAAACTTTCAGCTTTTTCTGATGACGCCGTGATACTTGATCCTTTTGTTGGAAGCGGAACGACCGCAGTTGCAGCCAAAAAATTGGGTAAAAGATATATTGGCATTGATTCAAATCAAAAATATGTTGAAATATCACAAAAAAGGTTATTGGAAATTAGTTCCAAAAGAGAAATAATTTCTGAAGGGGAAAATAAGAAAATTGATAATTTAGAGCATTTGAATTTGGAATTTGTTTAGGGTTTAGAATTTAGAACTTTGAATTATGAGTTTATCAGAAATCAACAAAAAAATGATCGCCGCTGGTGGATTTATCCCGCCGGTTTTGCGCCAGAATATTATCACCGGTGACTGGATTGTCATCGCTCCCGGCCGGGCCAGGCGACCGGATGATTTTATTCACCCGAAAATTTTGCCCGACAAGCCAATGTCCGAGTGTCCGTTTTGCGTTGGATCGCCCGGTTATAAATCAAACGACAAAATTCATATTGACAATGGCTTGGTTTATGTCATCGAAAACAAATTTCCGGCTTTTTATGACACTGATAAAAATTCTCGCAGCTATTATCCGGAGGAAGGTTTTTATCGCGAACGGCCGAGTGTCGGCGATCACGAGGTTGTCATCATCAAAGACCACAAACAGTCGCTAACAAAATTCTCAAAGTCATTGACTTCTTCAATGTTTTTGGCTATATTGGAGCGGTATGAGAAAATTAAGCGCCATTCGGAGATTGCCTCGATTACGCCGATTTATAACCACGGTCCGGAGGCCGGCGCCTCGATCGAACATCCGCATGCCCAGATTTTCGCCTCCGGTATTGTCGCCAACACCGTCAACCGCGAGATGGACGGCGCCGAGAGATATTTCGGTATCAACGGCGTTTGTGTTTACTGCGACATCATCGAACATGAGCTTAAGGAAAAGTCGCGAGTGATTTACAAAAATGAAAATTTTCTCGCCTTCGCCCCGTTTGCATCGCGGTTTCCATTTGAAAGCTGGATAATCCCCCGCCGACACCAGAGTCAATTTGAAAATTCATCAGCGGCGGAAATCAACGACTTGGCCGACGCAACGGTCGAAGTTTTATCCTCGCTGGAAAAACTGATTCCCGGCTTGTCATTAAATATGTATATCCGAACTTTGCCAACGACGATGGAGGATTGCGAATACTTCCACTGGTATTTGGAAATCGCACCGCGTCTGACTTTGTTCGGTGGTTTCGAGCTTGGGAGCGGCGTCATCATCAACATCATTCCGCCGGAAAAGTCGGCCGAGTTTTTAAGAAACAATAAATAAATGAAAGGTAAAAATGAAAATTGGATTGATATGTAACCCGTGGCTAGGTGGAGCGGGTGCTGTCCCGACTGAATTGGGCAAGGTTTTGGCAAAACGAGGCCATAAAGTGCATTTTTTTGCCTTTGACATACCTTTTCGATTAATCGGTCCGTGGCGGCAAAATATTTTTTTTCACAAAATTGAATCGATGGAGTATCCGGCATTTAATAATTCGCCCGATACTTTAACAGCTGCCAGCCTTATTACTGAGGTGGTTTTACGAGAAAAAATCGAGATTCTAAATGCTCACTTCGCCGGTGTAAATTCTGAGATAATTTTTTTAGCCAAAGAAATGTTGCGAGAAAATGGTTATAACATTAAAACGCTTAATACTCTTCATGGCAGCGATATTTCGATTCTTGGGTTGGACACTACAATTAAAGAAGCTATGACTTTTCTGTTAAAAAAATCTGATGATGTTATGACTGTTTCCCATGCTTTGTCCGAAGATGCAAAAATAATTTATAATCTAAAAAAGGTGGATGTTATCCATAATTTTGTTGACACAAATGAATACAAACCAAAAACAGATAAAACCGATGACCTTAGAAAAATATTTGCCAAGCCTGGAGAAAAAATAATTTTTCATAGTTCTAATTTCCGAAGTATTAAACGCATCAGCGACGTAATTGGCATTTTTCGCTTGGTGAACAAAAAAATTCCATGTAAGTTGCTATTGGTTGGCGAGGGTCCTGACCAACAGCTTGCAAGCAAATTGGCTGCAAAATATAAAATTATTGACAGGATTCACTTTTTAGGTTTTCAAAGTGATATGGCTAAATTATTGCCTGTTGGTGACGTTTTCCTTTTACCGTCAGAGAAAGAAAACTTTAGCTTATCAGCACTCGAGGCGATGGCTTGCGGTCTCCCTGTCATTTCTTCCGATGTTGGCGGAATGAAAGAGATGATTGACCATAAAATTAATGGTTACCTCGCTCCCGTTGGAGATGTCGAAATTATGAGTAATTATGCCATTGATTTGCTTAATGACGATGCAAAACTTATAAATTTTTCCAAGCTTGCTAGAAATAAAGTGGTAAAATTTTTTGGACCAGAAAAAATCGTCCCACGATATGAGAATCTTTATAAAAAAATAATTAAGCTGAAATCTTAAACCAGAGTTCTAATTTCGCTGGTTGGGAAAAAAATTCATAGGTTTTTTTCTTGGCGAGTTTTTTTACTATTTCAAGATTTGCCCCGGTACTTCCGTGTTTCTTCCAAACTCTTTCAATATAACTTTGGTGGACATCTTGACTTTGCCCGCGAATGCTTTTTGAATGCATTGTGACTAAAACTGTTGATCTTTTGTCGAACCCAAACTTAAAATTTTTATCAGAGAATTGCAACCAAAGATCGTAATCCTCGCCAATTTTTTGTTTTGGATCATAACCGGCAACTTCAAAATAGCACTTTCTCTTGTAGGAGGACGAAGCGTTAGGGATATAATTTATATTGTAAAGCAGTTCTTTGACATAGGGTTGAAAAAAGCGGGTTTTTTTCTCACCGCTGTTGAGATAATGTATGTCCAAGTTAGTATAAAATATATCGCTGTCTGGATTGGCGATGAAATGACTATTAATAATTTTCAGGCGGTTTTCGTAGGCAAAATCATCAGAATCGGCGATGACAATGATTTCGCCACTGGCTTTCTTGTTACCGAAATCTCTAGCAACCGCAACACCGGAATTTTTTTTCAGCTGGAAACATTTTATTCGATTGTCAATTTTAGAAAAATTTTGACAAATTTGAAAACTATTGTCTGTGCTTTTGTCATCAACTAAAATCATTTCAAAATCGGAAAAACTTTGATTTTGATATGATTCAATTACTTTGGGCAAAAACCCTTCTCGATTGTAGATTGGCATAACAACTGACAATAGAATCTTTTTCATTTTATTTCCTTTGTGCTAATGTTTTTGTTATAATCTGGTTAACCAACCAATTATAACACTTTTTGAACAAAATGGAGAGAAAAATGACACCAAAAATTAGCTACATTGTTGCGACTCAAAATCGCGGCGACTTGATCGGCGATACGATTAAATCTTTAATCAACCAAGATGAACCGGCTTGGGAAGCAATTATTGTTGATGATCACGGAGCTGACAACACAGAGGAAGTCGTAAAAAATTTTAATGATCAACGTTTAATATATATCAAACTTTCCGATTCTCACGGTCGCGGTGCGAGTTGCGCAAGGAATTTAGCGGCTATTTGGGCCAAAGCTCCAATCGTTGCGATTACCGATTCAGACGATCTACTTTATGCGAATCGAACTTTGGAAACACTCAAAGCTTTTGCTGAAAATCCAGAAATCGATATTTTCTACTCTGATTTTGATATATGGGAAGAAAAAACTGGGATTATTCGTTCTAGAAAAACTCCGATTGGTGAATACTCATTGGAAAAAATTAAACAAGGTCATTTTATTCCGCATATAACTTTGGCTTTGAAAAGGCAAATTTTGCTTGATAATCCTTACAATCAATTTTACAAAATTGCGGAGGATTACGAACTTTTGACTCGTTTGGCGCTTCAAGACAAAAATTTTTATTTTTGTCCGGAAAAATTGATGAAATATCGAATAAGCGATACAAATATGTCTATTGGGGCCGAGAAAAAAGAGCTGGTTGATCTCTATGGAAAGTTGGTCAGGATGATTCGCGGCTTTATTCCCTGCGAAGAAAATACTTTGGAAAAAATCGAACAACTCGAAAGGAGAAAATGAAAATTGCAATCGTCGGCGCGATCGATTCAGCAATAAAAAAAGATGCGCTTGGGGGAACGGAAATTTGGAGTTACAGCTTTTCTAATGAACTCACTAAACGTGGACATGAAGTTACAATTTTTGCCAACCCAGAAAGTAAAATCGAACAAAAACTTTTATCAATCACTGGTGCTGATAAAATAAAAGATCCTACAACCGGAGAAATTTCCAAATCGCTTTTTGCTTATTTTTCAATTAAAGAAATGGCTGAAGTGATTAAAAATCAGGATCAATTTGATTTGATTCATTTTAGTGTTTACTCGATTCAGTATTATTTGCCACTTTTCGAGTTGATCAAGAAACCGATCATTGTGACGATCCACGGCCAGTCATTAAACAAATCCGATGCCGAAATAATTTTGCCGCAACATAAAAATGTCGGCTTCGCAATTATTTCAAAAAGCTTTTTGGAAAATTGGCCGAAACCAGTCAGTTTTCAAGTTATTTACAATGGAATTAATATTTCCGATTTTCCTTTTTCTACTGCGGCCGACAATTATTTTTTCTGGATGAGTCGGATTTCGCCGGAAAAAGGTGTCGAAGACGCGATTAAGTTCGCCGAAAAAACCGGTGAAAAGTTAATTATTGCTGGGCCGATCAGGAATCAAAAATACTTTGATGCGGAAATAAAACCAAAATTAAATTCCAAAATCAAATTCGTTGGTAGTTTGGGTTTAAAAGAAAAAGTTGCCTATTATCAAAAAGCCAAGGCGTTTTTTATGCCGATAAAATGGCAGGAACCATTTGGTCTGGTAACGGCCGAAGCGATGGCTTGTGGCACTCCGGTGATTGCTTACAATCGTGGCGCAATGGCGGAAATTATCAGCGACAAAATTGATGGTTTTGTCATTGAACCCGATGACATTGATGGTTTGATTTCTGCGGCAAAAAATCTTGGAAAAATTGACCGGAAAAAATGTCGAGAAAAAGTTGAGAGAAATTTTACGATCGAAAAAATGACCGATCAATATCTTGAATTTTACAAAAAAGTTTTAAACATATAGTTTTTTGGAGAAATTATGGAACAGAAAAAATTACGAATCGCTCAACTTGGCAGTATTTGGGAAACAACGCCGCCGCCACTTTACGGCGGGACAGAAAGAGTCGTTTCAAATTTAACCGAGGGTTTGGTTAACCGTGGTCACAAAGTTACTTTATTTGCCACCGGTGATTCGAAAACTCGCGCCCGTTTAATTTCTATTACACCGGAAGCACTTTATCGCCGAGGAATTTCATGGGGAAACGCACTTTACCCTTTGATGCACATCTACAACGCATTTGAAATGGAATCGGAGTTTGATTTGATTCACATTCACCTAAACATGCCAACTGATTTTATTGCCCTAGCTTTTGCTGAACTGATAAAAATTCCGACAGTTATTACGATGCATTTTCGCTTGCCGGATGAAAATGAAAAGGAAAGCGATCGCTACATGGCGATGAAAAAATTTTCCGACTTGAATTATGTTTCAATCAGCAACGATCAGCGAACAAATAAAAATCTCCATTATTCGGCAACGGTTTATAACGGAATCGATTTTAACATTTATAAATTTTCCCAAACTGGTGGTAAAGAACTCGGCTGGATCGGTCGATTTTCACCGGACAAAGGTGCAAAACAAGCGGTTAAAGTTGCCGAACAAGTGGAAAAAAAAATAATTTTAGCCGGTAAGTTGGATGCAAATGACAAAAATGATCAAAAATATTTTCAAGAAGAAATCAAGCCGAAATTAAAAAACCATAACCACTGTGAATATATCGGCGAGGTTAATGACAAACAAAAATCTGTTTTTTTTGGTCAACTTCGCTGTCTTTTAAACCCGACAAGCTGGAGAGAACCATTTGGTTTGGTTGTCGTTGAAGCTAACGCATGCGGGACACCGGTAATCGCTTTTGATAACGGAGCGATGCGAGAGCTAATCAAAGATGGTGTAAATGGCTTTGTAATTCCGGCCGGCGATGTTGCGGCAATGGCAAAACGAGCAAAAGAAATTTATGAAATGTCCGATGACGATTATTCAAAATTTCGAAAGAGTTCCCGTGATTTTGCTGAAAAAAATTTCTCAGTCGAAAAAATGGTCGAGAGTTACGAAAAACTTTATAATAAAATTTTAAAAAATGATTGATTATCAAAAAGAATCGGAAAATCTGATTAAAAAATTAGATTTTATTCGGGAAAAGGATTTTCGCTCGGCGCCAAAATTTGGCTACTTTATTATCAAAGGCAGAATTGGAAATGAAGACGTTGTTCTAAGAATTTCTCCTCAATTTGACGGAGAAAAAAAGGAAAAAATATTCCGAGAAAAATTGGCAAGCGATATTCTTGGCGATCAATTGGTAGCGAAAATTTTGGATTCCGGCGAAAATCAAACTTTTATTTGGTCAATCAGAAAATACTATTCAGAGAAAACCTTGTCTGTCGATTCGACTTCTGAAGAGTTGTTTCACAATAACGACATAATCAAAAATGAATTTTTGCCTGAATCAGAAAAAATTATTTCAGAATTGGCCCGAAAATTGAAAATAATTCAGGAATCAGATTGGCCGAGAAATTTTGATGGAAGATTGAAGTCGAAAAAATTTCCAACTTCACTTGATGAAATCGATCGAAGTTTAATCGAAAAATCGACATCGGTGAATTCTCAAAAGCTCGGGAAATTCTTTTTGGAAAAAGAAAAAATTTATTTCAATAAAAAAGATCTCGTTCCCTGTCTCGGTGACATGTCGTTGGCAAATATTTTGATAAAAACAGACGAAGTTCTATTTTACGATCTGGAATATTTTTGCATCGACCAAAATTCGATTGACATCGCTTATCTCTGGAATTATTTATGGCGATATCCGAAATGGCAGGAAAAATTACTTGACTTGATGATTTCTGACGAAAACAGCAAGATTAAATTTCGTTTCAGCCTAATTCGAGTCATTTTAGGAATTTATAATGAAGGATTGTTGGCATACCAAAGAAATTCAAACGAGGTGATTTTAGAAGAAAAAATCAATCTTTACAAAAATCATATTTCCGGCAGATATATTGCCGCCGCGGTTGAGTCGTTTGAGGCGCTGACGGAAGTCAAATAAACAAAATCAAAGAATAATTTTAGAGGACAAAATGATCAACGAAAGTATTTTCAAAACCTACGATGTTCGGGGAATTTATCCGGAGGAAATTAACTCGGAAGCGGTGGAAAAAATTGCCGCGGCGCAGGTTCAATATCTGGGTGCGAAAAAAATTGTTTTAGGTCATGATTCGAGAAATTCCTCGCCGGAATTATACGAAGCGGCGAAAAGGGTTTTTCTTTCACTTGGCGTTGAAGTTTTTGATCTTGATTTAGTTCCAATTGAAGTTCATTATTTCGCTTGCGGAAATTTGAAAGCCGATGGTGGATTTTATGTTTCAGCATCTCATAATCCACGAGAATACAATGGCATCAAACTGATTCGTGAAGACGCCAAGCCGCTGACTTCCGGCTCCGGTTTGGAGGAAGTCAAAGAAATTGCTTTGAAGATGTCAAAAATTTCACCGACAGGAACTTCCGGATCGTCAACAAAAGTTGATGCCTGGCCAGAATATTTAGAAAAAGTATATACTATAATCGGTGGTGAAAAAATCAAACCGATAAAAATAATTTGTGATGCTTCAAGCGGTGTTGCCGGTTTAGCGCTGGAGAAAATCGCCGAAAAGTTGCCGATAGAAATCGTTAAATTAAATTTTGTGCCCGACGGTGATTTTCCAAATCATTTACCAAATCCACTAATTGCAAATTATCGCCAGCAGTTAGTCGAAGAATGTCAAAAACATAACGATATTTCGCTGGCGGCGATTTTTGATGGCGACGGCGATCGCGTCGCTTTTCTTGACGAAACCGGTGAGTTTATTGATACCGATTTTTCCAGCGCGCTAGTGACAAAAATTTTACTTGATCAAAATGCTGGTGATCCGATTGTTTTTGATTTGCGCCGCGGCTGGGCAATCAAAGACCAGGCGGAAATTTTGGGCTCAAAATTTTATCCGGCAAAGTCCGGCTATCCGTTCATAAAGCAAAAAATGCGCGAAGTCGGTGCGGTTTTTGGTGGCGAAGCGTCGGCGCACTATTTTTATCGCGATTTTTTCTACTCGGACTCGGGAATTATCACTTTGCTTTTGATCGTTAGATTCTTGTCGGAAAATAATTTGAAAATGTCAGAAGCGACTCGAGAATATCGGGCTGGTTATTTTATGTTTGAGGAGACAAATTTCAAAGTTAAAAATTCGGAAAAAGTCGTCGAAAAATTAAAAGCTGATTTTTCCGATGGCAAAATTAATTTACTTGACGGACTTTCAATTGATTATTCCGACTGGCATTTTAATTTGCGCTCGTCAAACACCCAGCCGCTAATTCGCTTAAATGTCGAAGGCAAAAATCAGGAAAAAATTGAAACAATGCGCGATAAAATAATCAAAATTATTGAAAGTTTTGGTGGCATTGAAGTTGAAGAATAATTTATTACAAACCGAGCGATTCGTTCTGGCTTAGGAAAAAAGTATGATAAAGTATGAGGAAGTATGATTTCCTATATCTGTGGAAAAGTTGTCTTGGAGAGAGCGAATTTTGTTGTCGTTGATGTTAATGGTATCGGTTATAAAGTTTCGACAATCGCTAAAATTTCGCTCGATGATGGCAAAGAGATAAAACTTTTTTGCCATCAGCATTTGCGCGAAGATTGTTCCGATCTTTACGGATTTTCCAGTTTTGAAGAATTAGAACTTTTCGAAAAATTAATTTCCGTTAACGGAGTCGGACCGAAAGCGGCGATGACAATAATGGGACTGGCGCCGGTGGAAAAAATCATTGAGTCAATCATTTCCGAAGACGCCAATTTTTTTCAATCGGCAAGCGGTGTTGGGGAAAAAGCATCAATCAAAATTATTGTTGACCTAAAATCAAAAATTTCCGACCTGAAATATTCTGGCAATATTTCTGCAGGCATTAATCAGGATGTCTACGAAGGTTTGGAAACTTTGGGTTATAAAAAAGCCGAAATCGACCAAATCATCGGAAAAATGCCGACCAATTTAGAGTCGTCGGAGGACAAAGTAAGGTGGTGTTTAAAAAATCTTTCGAAAGGATAAATATGGCAGAGTCATTGGTAGAAAATCAAGATCAAGTTTGTCCGCAATGCGGTTCGCCAGCTTTTGCTGGTCATACACCCAGTTGCACGATCAATAAGTCTGAGCAAACAAACACAGAAAATAAAACTGAATTAATTTTGACCCCAGAGGTAGAACAAATGATAATGGATAAAGTCACGGATATCAACTGCAATGGAACAGCTTTTTCTTCAGTTAATAGGCATTCAAGTGAAAATGCATCAGAATATCTTTGTGATTTGTTTAAGTATGGTTTTTTGGGAAAAGACACCACTGGCCGTTCGGTTGATACTGAAACCCGAATTAAAGAATTGCGCGAAGATATCAAACAAAGAAAATCTGAACACTCTTCTGTATGGTTTAATATTGTTGGCAGAATGAGAGATGTTCGAGGTAAACACCAGATTGCAGATGCTAGTATGGGTCTTGGTAAATTTAATATTATACTAAACATTTCAGATTTTGAAGAAATGTCCCAGGTAACACTTGATGATATAAATCCAGCAGTCGATAGCAAACCTAGTCCGTCCAATACTTTTCGACCGGCTTATGGATCCGTCGGCACAATGAATGTTCCATATTACTTTAGTATTTTAAAACAAAAAACTGGGAAAGATGAAGACAAAAGTTTGGAGCATAATAAATACAAAGTTTTTTCTGCTCAAGGTTTTCAGACACCTTATCGTATGTCGCCAAGAAGATTTCTGGGTGCAGTAGTCAATAATCCCAACGACGAAACTATCAATGAGGTTGTCATTACAATGGCGGAAGCTGACAATGAAAGACCAGAAAGATTGTTGCCAGTATATAATCTTTCTGGTGATCTTTTATGGCCGAGACAAATGACAAATAAGGAGTTGAAAAAATTTGTTTCTGAACGCGACAAAAACAAGAAGTAATTTTATTTAATTATGGTAAAAAACGAAGCAAAAAATATTGTCAACTCCGAAGTCGCTGAGGAGGATATCGAGCTTGATAATTCTTTGCGGCCGAAAAAACTTGGCGATTATGTCGGCCAAAAATCGATCAAGGAAAATTTGTCGGTTTTTATTGAAGCGGCGAAACGCCGTGGCGAGCCGATTGAGCATATACTACTATATGGGCCGCCGGGGTTGGGGAAAACGACTCTGGCTCACATTATCGCCACCGAAATGGGTTCGCAAATTCGGGTAACTTCTGGCACGGCGATCGAACGCGCCGGCGATTTGGCGTCAATTCTCACCGGTTTAAATGACGGTGATATTTTGTTCGTCGACGAAATTCACAGATTAAACCGCAACATCGAGGAGGTTTTGTATCCGGCAATGGAGGATTTTGCCATTGACATGGTCCTCGGCAAAGGTCCATCGGCGAAAACTTTGCGACTTGATGTGCCAAAATTTACTTTAATTGGCGCGACAACAAAAATCGGATCGCTTTCTTCGCCACTTCGCGATCGGTTTGGAAATGTTTTTCGCTTGGAATATTATGACGACGCTGAGCTTGAGAAAATTATCACCCGCTCGGCAAAAATTCTCGGTGTCAAGCACCGTGGTGACGGACTAAAAGAGATTGCCAAACGAGCACGAAAAACGCCGCGGGTTGCCAACCGGATTTTGAAACGGGTTAGGGACTTTGCCGAGGTTCGCCATCAGGGTGAAATCAGCAAAGAGATTGCTGAATTGGCACTTCTGATGCTGGAAATTGACAATCTAGGATTGGATAAAACTGACAGGATGATTTTGGAAACGATCATTGATAAATTTTCCGGCGGACCGGTTGGACTTGATGCCTTGGCGGCGGCATCAAGTGAAGACCGCGACACAATTGAAGATGTCATCGAGCCGTATTTTTTGCGGCTTGGTTTTATTGATCGGACGCCGCGCGGCCGACTGGCAACACCGGGAGCATATGAGCATTTGGGGAGGACAAAAGGAAACCAGAAGAAGCTTTTGTAAATGCAAAAATTAAATATCAAAAATCAAAATGACAGATAAAAAAGATATAAAAGGAATAAAATCCCGGCACGAAGTGCCGACCAACATTTTGATTTTTGCATTTTGATCTTTGATCTAAATTTTTTTATGGCTAAAAAAATTTTACTCCACACTTGTTGTGTTTCTTGTTTAAGTTTCGTCCATAAAAAACTGGCAGAAAAAAATTTCGAGCCGGTGGTATTTTATTATAATCCGTCTGTTCAAGGTAAAATTGAATATCTAAATCGCCTCAAAGATGTTGAACATTACTGCCAAAATGAAAAATTAGAAATAATAATTCCGGAGTATGATGAGCCGGAATTTTTTAAGCCGATCGAACCGTGGCAAGATCCGAAATCGCTAAAATTTGTCAATGACAAGAATCGTTTTCGCCGCAAACGTTGCGAATTTTGCTACGAACTTCGGCTTCGAAAAACCGCTGAAGTAGCAAAAAGAAAAAAAATAAAATGCTTTTCAACCACACTTCTGGTTTCGCCATATCAGGATCACGAGTTTATTGACTACATCGCCAGTGAAATCAGCAAAAATTTCGAAATCGAATTCATTTATGACGACTGGCGCAAAGGTTACTGGCAGGGGAGAAATTATGGCAGAACCCATAAATTTATGATACCATCATACTGTGGCTGTGCATTTTCAGTCGCGGAAAGGATGCTGGAATAGAATGTTTTATCTTTTATTAGCATATATTATTTTCATCATCATTTTCGCCGTCTTTTCCGCGATTGGTATATATCATTTGTGGCGATTCGGTTATGTTGGCGATTTTACCAAGCCGGCAATTACGATTTATATCATCGTTTCGGTTTGCATTATTTCTTTGACGATAATCGCCATCGCTTCAAGATCGTGGCCGGTAAATATTAGTTAAAAACTTAAAACGAAAAACTAAAAACTACAACTGAAAACTAAAAACTTTTAAAATCCCGGCACGGAGTGCCGACCAGAGTTTTGAGTTTTTCGATTTGAGCTTTAAGTTTCTCCCATGCCCCCAATCCCCGGAAAATTTTTCCCGACTCAAATATCAGGTGAAAAAGTTTTTCTTTTAATCCGTCGCCACTGGATATATTTTGTTATTCTGGCATTGATTTTATCAATTTTGCTGGTCCCACTTGTCATCCTTTTGGTTTTTTGGCTTACAAATCCCTCGGAGTTTTCCGGTCCAATCGGTAATTTGTTGATTGTCTTTGCTGGTATATACGGTTTGACTTTGTGGGGCATGGGACTTTACGGTTTCGTCAACTACTATCTTGATGTTTACATTGTCACCAACGAGCGAATTGTTGATATTCGCCAAAACGGTTTTTTCAAGCGCGATATCGCCGAACTTCACCTGCGCCAGGTTCAGGATGTTGATGCCAAAGTTGAGGGTATTCTACAAACCTTGCTCCATTTTGGAAATATTTATATCCAGACTGCCGGAGAGCGCGAAAATTTCGTTTTTGAAGATGTCGCCAACCCCTACACTTTGGCGAAAAGAATCATCGAGCTAAACGAGGACCAAATTGAGGCCGGAAATCCCGGTGGTGACAATGATGATAATGGACCACAAACCAAGACGAATTTAGCAAATGTTGATGATTATCGGCCGGAGGATTACTATAAGGATTCGCCTAGTTTTGATGTTCGGCCAATACCGCGAAAATCAAAAAGTCAATTATCGGACCATCAAATCCCCAATACCGAGCCGGTTTCCGAGAAGGAGATTGAGGAACATGATGGCGGAATAAAATATCTGGAAGAGAACTATTCGCCGAAAAATGAAGCCGATTTCGAGAGCCAGATTGGTGACAATCCGGCAGTAAATTCTGATGATACAATGTCATCGAATATACCATCGGTGGGAAATATCGCTCCAGAAAAGACAAATCCACAGGAATTTTCTGAGGGTGAGGAAGTAAAGCTTGATGATAAAAATCAGTGATTTTGACTATAATTTGCCAAAGGAACTGATTGCCCAAGTTCCGGTTAGTCCGCGAGACAACTCGCGGCTTTTGGTTTATGAAAGTTGTGATGATGAAATTGCTGACGAGAAATTTTTCAATCTAGGAAATTTTTTACGTGCTGGTGATTTAGTCGTTGTCAATAATTCAAAAGTGATGTCGGCGAGGATATTTGGCGCCAAACTGTCGGGTGGAAAAATTGAAATTTTACTTTTGGAAAAAGTCGGCGATAATTGGTCAGCTTTGGTTGGTGGAAAAATTAATGTTGGCGAAAAAATTTTCCTTGAAGAAAATTTTTTCGCCAACATTAATTCAAAATCTGGCAAAGAAGCAGTCATCAAATTTAATCTATCCGGTGAGGATTTTTGGCAGAAAATAAATCAAATCGGAATTATGCCACTTCCACCCTACATAGAAAAAAAAATCAAAATTCAAAATTCAAAAATCATAATTAAGGAAGATTTTTTCCGAAAAGAATATCAAACAGTATATGCGAAAAATTTGGGCTCGGCGGCGGCTCCGACAGCCGGCTTGCATTTCACAGAAGAATTAATCAAAGAATTAGAATCCGCCGGCATTAATTTTGCCAGCGTTGACTTGCATGTCGGGCTTGGAACTTTTTTGCCGATCGATGAGGAAAATATTAAATCAAAAAAGCTTCATCGAGAAAATTTTTCGATTCCGGCAGAAACGATTGCCAAAATTATTGAAACCAAAAAATCCGGCGGTCGAATTATCGCCGTCGGCACGACAACCGTCCGGGCGCTGGAATCTTTTTGGAAAGATCAAAAATTAAAAATCAAAGATCAAAATGATAAATCAAAAATCAAAAAGGATTTTTCCGGGTCGACTGACATTTTTATCCATCCCGGATTTGATTTCAAAATTGTCGACGGGCTTATCACCAATTTTCACTTGCCAAAGTCAAGCTTGATGATGCTGGTAGCGGCATTTATTCAATATAAAGTGCTTGGTCGCCATTTTGAGCGGGGAAAGCGAGTCGAAGAATCCTTAGAAATATCTCGCGAACAGATTATTGGCGCTAATTTTGGCCGGCAAAAACTCCTCGAACTCTATAATTTGGCCATCAAAAATCAATATCGTTTTTACTCCTTTGGCGACGCAATTCTGATAGTTTAAATCACAAAAATTCCTTGAAAAAGTATTCAGTTAGAATTTGTGTAATATACTTCCGATCGGAAGTATATTACACAAAAATAGAAACTTGGCTATGCTAAAGATCTTTTTTGTTCAGGGTTCTATTTTTCATAAATTTGTAAATAATTTCTTTTTCGCCTTGGATAATTTCAGCAATAAAAATTGTCACAGATTTCTCAACACCAAGCGATTTCGATAGCGTAGATATTTCTTCTGTGCAGGGAAAAGGAAAAATGTAAACACTTTTTTGTATTTTTATAAATCCCAGATTTTTCAGTTTTAGCCGCAAACTATCTCTCGAACTACGAAGTTTTTCTTTAATGTCAAATATTACAATTCTCCACATTTTATCCCACTTTTCAGGCCGTGGAATTTCTATTTTTGACGAAAATTCTTTCAATTTTTTAAATCCTATTGGAGAAATCTCAACAAACTTTTCCTTGTTTTCTATGACGATTTTAATTGCTCCGATTTTTTTTAAATATTGTATCCGGTCGTTGATTTTTGTTTTGTCGTATCGATCATCTGCAAGATATTTTCGAATCGGTTGGCGATAAATTCGGCTTGATTCAAAGAATGGCCTAGCTGTTTTTTCTGCCGCTTCTACCAGAGTCATCAACAGTTTAATTGATGTCAATTTGATTATTTCTTTCTTTTCTTCTCTCATTTTTAATCCTTTATTTAAATATTTATGTAATACACTTCCGATCGGAAGTGTATTACATAAATTATATCATAAACATATTTTGGCGAAGGATAAAACTATGAGCAAGCGCAAGAAATAAATCTACAGAAAATGTTTTAAAAATGATTTGTGGGAATGGATAATTTAATTGTTGGTTAAAAATTTTCCCTGAAAAGAATTGACTACTACTACTACTACTACTACTACTACTATGTAAGATAGAAACAGGATTTTATAATGTCTAATTTCAAATTACAAATGTTAAATAAATATTTGAGAAATAATTAATTGGGAGGAAAAATGGGAGTTGAACAAGGTGAAATTCATCCGACACCGGATGAGCGGGAAGTTATTGACAAGCAATTGCCGGAAGGAAGCGCAATTAGAAGGTCTAGCGAATCGCGGATTGGATGGCGAGAAAAAATTGGCAATGTCAGCCCTGAAAATATTAACCAAATAAGAGAATTGTCTTTTTCAGATTCCGGAGATAAAATTGCCAACGAACGCCACGAAACTTATCAAGGGACAATTGATGGTCATAGTTATATCATCACTAAAGTCTTAGACGAAATCAACAAACAATATTTTCAAGCAGTAATTGATGGCAAAGAATTGAGTCAAAAGGATGCCGAAAGATTGTACCAATTGTTTGGCGATGTCAACAAAATGGCAAAAGATGAAACTAGTTGGGATGAACAAATGAAATTTGAGCAACAACAAGAAGAGACTCATCAAATTGTTCAAGAACTTTTTTGTGAAAAATAAAATTTTAAGACAAAATAAAAAAACCAGCGCTCAACCTGCTGGTTTTTTTTGACAACTAAATATTTTTTTGGGAAAATGGGGATATATACTTTTTAGAATTTGTTCGAAGTTGTCCTTCGACAAGCTCAGGACATTTTTTGTCGAAGAATATATTCGACAAAAAATGGGGGAAAATGGGGAGAGGAATTTCCAAAACACTTTTTGGATTTTCACTGGCGGTTTTCGCCGCTACAACAATTTTTTTGTTCTCGCCAAAAACTAAAGCCGCTGACGACCACATTGTAATCAATGAGATTTATCCGAATCAAATTTCCGATGACGTTGACACAGAATGGGCAGAAATTTTCGACCCAGATGATTCGGTTATTGATCTAAATAGTTATACATTGGTGAAAATTACCGGAAGCGGAACGGAATACAAAAAACCATTATCGCCAGCATTGTGTCCTAAAGATGGTGAATATTATGTTTGCGATTTAGGTGTTAATTGGCTGGCAAACAGCGGAGCAACTTTAGTATTAAGAAAAAATTTTATAGAAATTGATAGAGTTGCTTTTGGCTCATTGGCTGAAAATGCTCCGATTCCAAGTCAAGGTCAATCTATTTCCCGAATCCCAAATGGTCAAGACACTGGCAATGACGCAGCTGATTTTCAAATCGTTCCGATAACTAGAGGTAGCGAAAATATTTTGCCGCCGCCAGTAGTATATTCCAGTAAAGTATATATTAATGAAATTTTGCCCCAGCCGGCGACCGGATCAGACGATGAATTTATCGAGTTGATTAATTCCAGCGATGTTGATGTTGATCTTCTCGGCTGGCAACTTGATGCCGGAACTTTTGGGATTAGCACAATTATTAAATCCGGTGAATATCGCGTTTTTAAAAACCTGGAAATAAAAATTGGGCTGACTGATACTGGGGATATAACAAATTTAATTGATCCGGACGGCGAAATAAAATCAACTGTTTCTTACGGAAAATCATTTCGTGGGCAAAGCTTCGCCAACTTTCTTGGCACTTGGCAGTGGACGACAACGCCGACGCCGGGCGAAGAGAATAAATTAACCATCGAAACATCTACGCCCGATCAGGATCCGACGATTTCCCAAGTTGACATTGCGACGGCAAAAAAATTGCCCGATGATGAAAGCGTGATCGTCAGCGGTATTGTCAGCGCGCCACCGGGAAAACTTTCCAGTCAGTATTTTTATGTCCAAGACCAAACTGCCGGCATTCAAATTTACAATTACAACAAAGAATTTCCAGTGCTCTCGGCTGGCGATGAAGTCCAACTGACTGGTGTTTTGGCGACGACTGCCGGCGAGTGGCGAATCAAAACTTTCGCCGTTTCCGACATTCAAATCATCCAAACTCATCCGCCACCGGCACCGGTAAAAACAACAATCGCCGACATCAATAATAATTTTGTCGGTCAGTATATATCAATTATTGGCACGGTGACCAAGACATCCGGCAGCACTTTTTACATTCACGGCAGTGGAGAAATCGAAATAATAATTCGCGCCGGCACCGACATAACAAAACCGAAAATGCGTGTCGGTGACAAAGTTCAGGTTGCCGGAATTTTATCGCAATATAACGATACTTTCCGAATCTTGCCAATTGTTCAGAGTGATGTTAAAATAGTTGGGTCGGGTAAATTGCCGGCGACCGGCGAAAATGTTTTTTTCAGCTTTTTCACAGCCCTAATTATCACAATCATAATATGGAATATACGACAAAAAGTCAGGCAGAGACGGAAAAATTGGCTAAAAAGCTATTAAGAGAAAATCCAGATATTAAATTATTTGGTCTTGTTGGCGACCTCGGCTCGGGCAAAACCGCATTTGTCAAAGAAGCGGCTAAGTTTTTTGGCATTAAAAAAAACATTACCAGCCCAACATTTGTCATTATGAAAATTTATCCGGCCGGCGACAAAAAGTTTGTTCACATTGATGCTTATCGCTTATCGTCGGAAAAAGATATTGAGGCGATCGGATTCGCCGAGCTGGTTGATAATCGTCAAAATATCATATTTATCGAATGGCCGGAGAGAGTTTTTACTAAATTTCCGGATGAGATGAAAATTATTAATTTTGAATACAAAAGCGAAAATGAGCGGAAAATCAATTTCTGAAAATTGCCTACTATATATAGATACCAGCGGTAAGCTGGCGCAAGTCGTCTTAATTTCGGGCGGGAAAGTCATCGCCGAGAAAAGCTGGAACGGTTTTGGCGATCTATCGGAAACGCTTCTGGTTGAAATTGAAAAACTACTTGTCGCCAATAAGTTAAAATTTAATGATCTTGGTCAGATTGCCGTCAACCCCGGTCCCGGTTCGTACACTGGCGTTCGAATCGGCGTCACAACGGCGAATTTCCTTGCTTGGTCGTTAAATATCCCAATTGCCGCCGGCCCAAAGTTGTCAACCGTTGGAAGAAAAATCGTCAATAAAAAATTGCAAGTCAGAGAAATGCAAAATCAACAATTTGTTTTACCAAAATACTCAACCGGCCCGAATATCACCAAGTCGAAAGCTGGACGGGGAATTTAATAATCTGATACACTATATTTATAGGGGCAATTTTTTTGTTATGAATTTCATCGGACTGAAAAAGGGAAAAGGGGAACAATCGGCTGTCGGCGGAGAAGTCACCAGCAAGCCGAAAAAATCCAGAAAGAAACTCTGGATTGTTTTGGCGATCATTTTCGCTCTCATTCTCCTCGGAGCCGGTGCGATTTACGCTTATTATCGCGGCGTTTTCAGCAAAAATTATTCCGGCTCTTCACCGTTTTTGAAAATGCTTGCCGGCGACAAAAATGTAGCGCTAAAGGGCGAGGGTGATGGCCGAATTAATATTTTGCTTTTGGGTTACGGCGGCGCGAATCACCCCGGTGGAAATTTAACCGACACGATTCAGGTTCTCTCAATCAATCCGCAGGACAACACGGCGGCGATGCTTTCAATCCCTCGCGATCTTTATGTGACAATGAAAACTCCGAGTTTTGGCGGTAAAATTAATGAAGTTTATGATGTTGGCAACAAACAAACGAAAAATGGTGGCGGCGATTTAATCAAACAGGAAGTTGGGACAATTTTGGATCTGCCGATTCACTACTTCGTCGCAGTTGATTTTTCCGGTTTCAAAAAGGCGATAGATGCCGTCGGTGGGATTGATGTTACGGTTGACAAGGATTTGTATGACCCACTTTATCCGGCCGACGATATGATTCACTACGCGCCGTTCAAAATTACTGCCGGCGAGCATCACATGGACGGGACGACGGCGCTGAAATATGCCCGAAGCCGCGAGACGACCTCGGATTTTGATCGCTCGCTTCGCCAGCAGAAAGTTTTAGCCGCCTTCAAATCAAAGGTGATGTCGTCGGGAACGCTCGATAACCCGACAAAAGTTATCGCTTTAGTCAACGTTTTGGGTTCAAGCGTCAAAACCGATTTGTCGCTTGATGAAATCAAATCGCTGGCGACAATCGTCAAAAAAATTGACACGACAAAAATCGTCTCCAAGGTTTTAGACAACAGCGCCACCGGTCCCCTGGTTTCCGATTCGTCCTCCGGCACATTTTATCTGAAAACCAAAACTGGCAACTGGAAAGATGTCCAGAAAATCGCCCACGAAATTTTTTCCGATCCCTATTTGCAAAGAGAAGCGGCCAATGTTGAAATCGTCAACGCTTCAAAAATCGTCTCGGCTGGGAATGATCTGGCATCAACTCTAAAAAGTTACGGCTATAACATTGTTGATGTCCAAGTGGCGAAAACTTCGCAAGCGACAACACAAATCATTGACTACTCCGCCGGCGCCAAGAAATATACTTTACAATTTCTGGCCAAGCGACTAAACGCGACAGTCAGTCAGAAAACCAAACCAACTGATTCGATGTTTGATTTGCAAATAATCCTCGGAACTGATAATAAAGAAGTATATGCTAAAGGACAGAGCTTATAATCTAATCACAAAAATTCTGTTGATTTTGTTGTTAATTTGGGGCGCTGCCTCATTTTTTGTTTTCGAAGACCAACTTTTAATCTTAATACTGGTTGGCGTTTTTTCCGCTGTTTCGGTCTATTTCATTATTGCAAATCGAGCGAATTTTTTTCTTCTGACCTATCTCGCCTTTGCGAACTTTTATGCCGGCTATGGTTTGCTTTATAATTACAATATCCCCCTGTCTTTGGTGATGATTTTATTGGCTCTGGTACTGGCGATTTTGTTTTGGATTTTGGCCGGAAAAGTTTGGCTCCAGATTTTGTCGTTTGTCATCGCGCTGTCGGAAATTTTTTTGGCGCTAAGTTATTTTCTGATTTCCCCACTGACCAGAAGCGCGATTTTGCTGATTTTCGTCTATTTGTTTTATGGTTACTTTCTTTCGGCCGAGCCGGAAAAGTTCGATCTCTCAAACTTCAAACGATATTTGCTGGTGGCATTTCTACTCTTACTTTTGATTTTCACCACCGTTTCGTGGGGACGATAAAAAAATTGGCGCAAGAAAGCGCCAAAAAAGTTAGTGTGGCAAAACCGGAATAAAACTTAGAAGTAAAAGTCCCAGAAATAGTGTCGCGAATACAACGGACAATGTTGAAAGAACGGCGATTTTGTCGGCGACAGCGATGTCAGCGGTTTGGTGGGCATTGAGCATTTGTGTCAACGCTGATTCCGTCCGCAATTTCGATGGGGCGAGATAATCTTCATGCCAGCGATGGCAAAAAAAGAAATGATATCCGAAAATAAGTGTCAAAACCAACCAAAGATACCGCAAATGCTGAATCCAAACAATTGAACTTCCGATGATATCTGACACCGACATCTCTGACCTCCTCGGACTTGGATTTGTACTCAAATTCTAGCAGAAGGAAAAATTTTTGTCAATGGAAGTTGCAATTTTAATCAAGATGATTTAGAATCAGAAGTAGTGATAATTAACCAAAATATTATGGACAAAATCAAAATGATTCTTGGGATTTTTTGGGCGTTTTTGAGACGGGTTGGTTTTTATTTCAAACTTGGATACATTAAAATTGTCTCCTTAATCAAAAAAACTCGTCGTGGTGAGGCGATGGAAATTCATCCGCTGGTCGGGAAATATGCCAGCATTCTTTTTCGTCTTGTATTTGTTCTGACAATTTTGGTTTTTGTCGCCGAAATCGCTTTCGGCGTTGGGATTTATAAATACAAAAAATCTGATAGCACAACAAAAGCTTTTGCCAGATATATTCCATTTCCGGCGGCGGTTGTTCAGGGCCGAATTGTGACAATGAATGATTACTTTAAAAACCTGGCTTATATCGAGCAGTTTTACTCCAAAACTCAGCAGTCCGGTGTTGATTTGGCGGCGATCAGAACGAAAGTTATCGCCCAGCTGATCGACAACGAACTTCTGGCCAGCCAAGCGAAAAAGTATAATGTTACTGTTACCGATGCCGATGTCGAAAATGCCTATTCCGAAGTCGTGACTCAAAACGGTGGCGAAGCCGAGGTGCAAAAAGTTCTGAATGATCTTTATGGACTTTCGATTCGCGATTTCAAACAGCTAATTTCCGACCAACTTTTGGAGCAAAAATTAACTGACGCCGTTCCGGTCCAGGTTCACGCTCAGCATATTTTAATTCGGGCCGATCAAAATGCCGACGCGGCAACAGTTGCCGCCGCCAAAGCGAAAATTGATAAAATTTATGCCGATGTCAATGCTGGCGCTGATTTTTCCGATCAAGCAAAAAAGTTAAGCGAAGACACCGGCTCGGCGTCAAACGGCGGCGATTTGGGCTTTTTCGCCCGTGGCCAAATGGACACGGACTTTGAAAACGCCGCATTCTCGACGCCAGTTGTTCAGGTTTCAGCGCCATTTCGATCTCAATTCGGCTGGCACATCGTCAAAGTTTTAGAGAAAAAAGGTTTTGTTGACTTGAGTTTTGATAATTGGCTCGCCTCTCTCCGCAAGGACTCAATAATTTTCCAGTTGCTCAAGGTCTAAGTTGTCTGTTTGCTATCCTTAATTTTCCTTTGTCATCCTGAATTTATTTTAGGATACAGTTTTCTGTCAGCCTGTTAATTTTTCCACCACTTTTTTCCATCAGCTGAAATTGAAAAATCAACTGAGCCGTTTTGGTCGGTGCGGTAAATATCGGCGCCGACTTTCGACAGGGCGTCCAAAACCTCTTTGTGCGGAAAGCCGTAGGAGTTTCCGGCGCCACAGGAAATCACCGCAACGCGCGGCAAAATTATGCCGGCAATTTCATCTGTCATACCGGTTTTCGAACCGTGATGCGAATCTTTCAAATAATCAATATTTTCAATGTCACTTTTGTTGTTTGCGATAACTTGTTGCCAGGCGTCGGTTTGCAAATCGCCGGTAAGTAGCGCCGAAAAAATTCCATAAGTAAATTTAAAAACCTCGGAGGTGTCGTTCGGATCGTTGGAATAAGCGACAACATTGTCGCCCGGCCAGAGAAATTTGATAATACCAGAGCCAAAAACTTTTTCCTCGTTGCCGATTCGTGGCACATGAATCGGAATATTTTTTTCTTTGGCAATCTGGAGAAAATTTTTATAAACCGAACTGGTATATTCCATTCCATTGTAGTCAATCTTGTCAACTTTATAGCGAGAAAGAACTTCAACCAAACCGGTCACATGATCTGAATGTGGATGGGTTAAAATGACTTCTTCGATTTCCCGATCCTCAATTGGCATAAATTTCGCCAGTTCCGACAGAACCTTATCATCCGGTCCGCCGTCAACCAAAATTTGTTCACTGCCCTTTTCGATCAAAATCGAATCACCCTGGCCGACATCCAGGGTGACCAGGTGGAGATTTTGGTCTGGTTCCTTGAAATATACCAACCAGACGGTGATTGCCAGGGCGGCCAGAAAAACCAAGAGCCAATATTTCAAATTTTCAATAAATTTGCTTCGGTACATTTTGAAATTTAATTTGTCATCCTAAAATTTTTTCAGGATCTCGCGGGATTCCGAAACGGGTTCGGAATGACACAATGTTAATAATTTTGCGCCAAAAAACCAGTAACAATAAAATAATAATATATACCAAAGTAAATACCATTTGCCAATTTTTTCCGACTGCAAAAGAGGAAAAAGGCAGAGAGGAACAGTATTTTGCTGCCAGGAGTATATACTTTAACGGGAGATAAGAAATTAAAAATGCCAGATGTCCGACTCCTGGAAGTAAAAAATAAATTATTGTTGAGAGAAAAACAAAGAGCATTGTTGCCGGAACTATCGGCAAAACCAAAACATTTGTTAGCGGCGCGACAATTGACAGCCGGCCGAAAGTTGATAAAAGGAGTGGCAAAACGACAACTTGGGCCGACAAAGTTTCGGATATTGCCCGGCTTGCGAAGTTTGGTAACCAACGAAAAATTTTTCGTTCGAAAATTTTTTCGATTTTGCCCGAGAAAAAAACCAAACCAAAAAAGGCCAGAAACGAGAGCTGAAATCCGGAATCGTAGCGCAAAACAAAAGGATTTATCAGGATCATAATCGCCGCCGCTAGCAAAAGCAAATTTGTCATATCGGCGCGGCGACCGATCGTTCCGCCGAAAGCAATAATCAGTGAAACTATCGCCGCTCGAACAACACTAGCGGCGGCGCCGGTTAAAGCGACGAAACCGAGAATCAAAATTGTCGAAAGAATTAAATTTGCTCGCCTTGAAATCCAGCCGGTTTCAACCAGAAAAACCGAAAGCGCGGCAATAATAATTGTAATATTATAGCCGGAAAGCGCAATAACATGAGTGATGCCGGAGGAGTTAAATTGATTTATTATCTCCTGCGAAAAACCCTGTTTCGAGCCGATTAGAACGCCGACGCCAAGAGAACTTTCCGGTTCAGGCAAGTTTTTTTGACAGGCGATTTCGAATTTTTTTCGCCAAGAATATACTATCGCTAAGATTTTGTTGCCGTTATTTTTCGAAATAAGATCAATTTTCGGATTTTTTACTGTCGCCACAACGCCGTAACGTTTTAAATAATCAACCCAATCAAAATCACTGGAGTTTGTCGGTTTTTCGAGTGCGCCGTCAACCTGAATTTTTTCGCCGTAAAAATAATTCGGGAACTCGGAGGTCTGAATTTGTAAATTCACCTCATGACCGAAGTCGGAAGTTGTGAGGAAAAATTTCTGGCTGTTACTCCCGATATCGGGATAATTTGAAATCAGACCAGAAAAAGTTTTTTCCTGACTAAAGGGTAAATCGAGATTTTCCAAATTGTTGTTGCGAAAGGAAAAGAGAAAAATGCCAAGAAAAAATATCGAGAGGCAAATTATCGAGATTAATACGGAGTAATTTCGCCGCGCCAAAAAGTATATTCCAAATGCCAAGAGCAGAAATAAAATTGAAATAGAATATACCAAAGTATATTTCAAATCGAAAAAAGTCGAAGCAAAAACGCCGGCGATAAAAGCCGCTAAAATCAGGGTCAAAATTCGAAAGGCCGGAATTTTTCTTGATTTTTTCACCATTTTTTACTATTATACATTTAGAATGGCCAATGATCAAAAGAAAAAATTTAAGGAATTGGAAGCGAAAATAACGGAACTGACCGCCGGCTGGCAGAGAACGCAGGCCGATTTTATTAATTTTAAAAAGAATGTTGCTGACGACCGAGTTAAATTGATAAAATCTGCCGGTGGCGATATTGTTTCACAACTTTTGCCGGTTCTTGACCACTTTCAGTTGGCGGCGAAGCATATACCAAAAAATCTGATTAATGATAATTGGGCACTCGGAATCAAACAAATTGAGAAACAATTTGAGGCGATTTTGTTTGAAAACGGTTTGGAACGAATCGAATCGGTCGGTCAGGAATTTGATCCGGAATTACATGAAGCGATTGAGGAAGTTGAAGTTGCTGGTAATAAAGCCGGGGAAATTGTTGAGGAGATTATTGCCGGTTACAAATTCGGCGGCGAGGTAGTCAGACCGGCGCGGGTGAAGGTGGCAAAATAAAATGTAAGCCCACGGATTTGGACACCCCCACTTCGCCCTTCGGGCTACGAGGGGCAAGCTGAATTAACACGACGGAATCAAATACAAAATGCAAAATCAAATCAAAAACAAATTAGTGATGGTAACCGGTGCGACTTCTGGGATCGGGAAAGAAGCGGCGAAGATGTTGGCGAGTGACGGCGCCAGGGTTATCATCGTCGGCAGAAATCAAGAAAAATGCCAGCAAACGGTCAAAGAAATCATCACCGAAACAAAAAATAAAAATCTTGAATATTTGTTGGCGGACTTCCAATATCTTGGCGAAATAAGATTATTGGCGGAGAAGTTTCATACAAAGTATGACAAATTGGATGTTCTAATAAATAATGCCGGCGTCTATCTAAAACGTCGAGAAACTACTGCTGACGGTCGCGAACTTTCTTTTTCGGTAAATTATTTGGCACCGTTTTTTTTGACGAATTTACTGCTCCCGGCGCTGAAAAAATCCGACAGCGCCAGAATTATAAATGTTTCATCGCTTTCACATCTCGGAGCAAAAATTGATTTTGATGATATATTCAGTGAGAAATCAAACCAACATCCGAAGTTTGCTTATCGCCGGTCGAAATTAGCTTTGATAATGTTTACATACGAATTAGCTCGACAACTTAAAAATTCAAATATTACCGTCAATGCGGTTTGTCCTGGCGGTGTGGCGACAGCACTTTGGAAAACCAACAACGATTTGCAAACGAAAGCGACGCGATTAATCGTTCCGCTTTTGAAAACTCCCCAGCAAGCGGCTGGACTTTTGGTTTATCTCGCCGAGTCGCCGGAAGCGAATAATATCAGCGGAAAATTTTTTGCTCTGAAAAAGCACTCCCGTTTTCGAAATTACAATTACAAAAATACAATCTCAAAATCATCGCCAGAATCTTATATTCTCCCCGATCAAAAAAAACTTTGGCAAGTTTCCAAAGAACTCGTCGGGTTCGGTTGATTTTTCGGATGTATTTCCCTCATTTTTGCATTAAAGTGTAACACCTAATTCAGATATTGACCGATCGGTCAATATCTGAATTATTTATGTCGTTTTCTGAATAGATTATCTAAGTGTTCTTCAATATTACTCTTTGCAATGATGAAATATGCGACGTATTCTCTAATCTCCAATTCATCGATAATCAGATCGATTTCATCTGCCTTTATGTATTGACAAACCCACAAACTTTTTTGCAATTGTTTGAATCCAATTCTTTTTAGCGATCGGCAAAATTGCCTGCGTTTTATATTGTAATTTTCCGGAATGTCGTAAGAGATTATCCTAAGTCGTCCATCAACCTCGAGATTTTTTGGGCTCTCAAGATTTTTAATCTTACCTTTCACAGTTAATCGTACGCTTAAGTTGCAGTTTTGTTCTTTGATTTCGATATATCCTGTACGTTTTAAATTTCGCAAGTATTGAATAAATTTATCACCGAGAAAATCTTCGCCAGATTCCATTTGTCTTTTCAGACCTTCTTGGTCTAGAAATCCACCGATTATTGCTTCAGGTGTCCGGGCGATTGCCGCCAAAATTGTCCAAGTTATTTCACCAAATGCTTGTTTTGTTTCTTTTTTCATATTTCAAGTATATAATTTTTGGAAATATTTTTCAATTCAGATATTGACCGATCGGTCAATATCTGAATTGGGAGTAATTGAGACGAGAAAAATATAAAAATTAGAAAAAAGCTTGACAAGTTTTCGGGGGGGGTAAAATGGAAATAGGGAGCAAACCTAAATCTCAAATCACAAGAAACAAATCACAAACAAATTAGAAATTATTTAATCTAGGAGGGAGCATGTTTGGACAAAGAAAGAGACCAAAAGCCAGAAGTGGCAAACGAATGTCACCAAGAAAAAAGCTGACAATCGCCATCGCCGCCGTGGCTGTTATTTTGGCTGGTGGATACGGTTTGGCAAAATATGGCGCCGGTGGTGGAAGAGTTTCGGCGGATAGCTCCAGTCAATTGATGATGATGTCACAATGGAAAGTTGCTTCGATCAATGTTACAATCAATGGCGCAACGCCGTGGGTTGGCTCCGTTTGGGCAACACATGTTTCTACTCAGGTGAAAGACAGCTCGTGGATTTATCGTACTGTTTCCGTGGAAAATGGTGCCGCAGTTTCCGGTCAGGTTTCTGCGTCAAGCAGTGCAACATCAATCATGCCGATACCTGTCCCGACGCCTGGAACAAATGAAACTTCATACAAATATAGTATAAAAGCTACGACAACTAATTCAATGTGTAGTAGTAGTGAAACTTTTGTTGATGTCACAGGATTCGGTAGTTACAACGCGACGATCAATGTATCATGTAATTTTTCTAGTGCGATGGGGAATTTAGTCCAGGGAGTGAGTTATCTTTTAAATCCAGGTTCAATCCCAACTCCAGCGATACCTGCAAGTAATACTATCGCTGCAACAAATTCCACAACCAATTCCGCACCGGTAAATATTACTTCACAAATGTATTCGAGTATGAGTCCAAATAATTCTTATTCGATTAGTCCGCCTTCAATGCCAAGTTCTGCAATGCAGACGCAGATGCAACAGATGATGAAAAATTCGACGAAAAAATAATCATCTAAAAAATTGACACAGAAAATCCCGCTGATAAAGCGGGATTTTCGTTTTGGGATTCTTCGCCTTGTTCAGAATGACAACTGGATCCCCGAAACAAGTTCGGGATGACAATCGTCAAAATAGTTCTCGTTTTGCTCGAACAATATTATTTCATTGAATATTCTGAATCGGATTTCTCTTCAATCACCGCTTGTGCGGCGGCCAGGCAAGCGATTGGGACGCGGTACGGCGAGCAGGAAACATAATTCATGCCGGCGCGGTGGCAAAACTTAACCGAGTCCGGATCGCCGCCGTGTTCGCCGCAAATTCCGACTTTCAAATCTTTTTTCACCGAACGGCCTTTTTCAATCCCCATATGAACCAATTTTCCGACACCGTCAACATCAAGTGTTTGGAACGGATCGGAGGCAAAAATCTTTTGGTCCAAATAAATTTTAATAAATTTACCGGCATCGTCGCGAGAAAATCCGAAAGTCATTTGGGTTAAATCATTTGTGCCGAAGGAGAAGAAATCGGCAACTTCGGCAATCTCGTCGGCGGTGACGGCGGCCCTTGGAACTTCGATCATTGTGCCGACGAAGTACTTGATTTTTTCATTAGCCGTTTTCATAACTTCGGCGGCGATGCGATCAATTAACTCGCGTTGGTTTTTCAATTCGGCAACACTTCCGACCAGCGGCACCATAATTTCCGGCACAACTTTGATTTTATTTTTTTTCTGAAGTTCACAAGCGGCGGAGATAATCGCCCGAGTTTGCATTTCGGTGATTTCCGGATAAGTAATTCCGAGCCGGCAACCGCGGTGGCCGAGCATCGGATTAATTTCATGCAACTCTTCGGTTTTTTGCCAGATAACTTTGGCATCAATGCCAATTTTTTTTGATAATTCTTGCGCTTCAGATTTGGTTTTTGGCAGAAATTCGTGAAGCGGCGGATCCAAAAGTCGGATCGTTACCGAATAACCTTTCATCTCTTTGAACAATCCGATAAAGTCATTTTTCTGAAAAGGCAAAAGTTTATTGAGTGCGACGACACGATCGGGGGCATTATCAGCCAAAATCATTTTTTGCATTTCCGGTAGGCGATCGGAGTCAAAAAACATATGTTCTGTTCGACAAAGACCGATACCTTCTGCCCCAAATTCGCGTGCGACTTTTGCGTCGCGAGGAATATCAGCGTTGGCGCGGACTCCGAGTCGTCTAATTTTGTTAACCCAAATCATCAATTTGCCAAAATCTCCGGACAAAGTCGGCTCAACCGTCGGAAGTTTGCCGATAATCACTTCACCGGTTGAACCGTTTAAAGTTAGCCAGTCATTTTTTTTGATAATTTTATTACCGATCGTTAATTTTCCTCCGCGCTCGTCAACTTTGATCTCTTCGCAACCGGCAACGCAACATTTTCCCATGCCGCGGGCGACGACGGCGGCGTGCGAAGTCATCCCACCGCGGGCGGTCAAAATTCCCTCAGCCGAGTCCATGCCGTGGATGTCATCCGGGCAGGTTTCGGTTCGAACCAAAATCACTTTTTCGCCGTTTCCGGCCATTTCAACCGCATCGTCGGAATCAAAAACCACTTTGCCAACAGCGGCACCGGGAGACGCCGGTAGACCTTTTGCCGACACCTCGTAGGTGTCGGAGAGGTTGATAACTGGATGAAGAAGTTGATTTAACGATTCCGGCTCAACTCGCATAATTGCTTCTTCGACCGAAATCATTTTTTCTTTAACCATATCGACGGCAATTTTGACTGCGGCGTGAGCCGTTCGTTTGCCGGTTCGGGTTTGAAGCATATAGAGTTCGCCTTGTTCGATGGTAAATTCAAAATCTTGAATGTCGCGGTAATGTTTTTCCAAATTATCGGTAATTGATTTTAACTCTAGAAAAACCGCCGGCATTTCTTTTTTTAACTCGATTATCGGTTTCGGCGTTCGAATGCCGGCGACAACATCTTCGCCTTGGGCGTTTGTTAGATATTCTCCATAAAATTCCCGCCTGCCGGTGGAAGGATTTCTGGTGAAACCGACGCCGGTGGCCGAGTCGTCTCCCATGTTGCCGAAAACCATCGCTTGAATATTAACGGCGGTTCCCAAATCATCAGAAATTTTATTCAATCGGCGATAGGTGAACGCCCGCGGATTGTTCCAGCTTTTGAAAACCGCGTCTCTTGCCAGCGCCAGCTGTTTAGTCGGATCCTCGGGGAATTTTTTGCCGGATCTGGTTTTAACTAATTCTTTATATTTAATAATCAATTTTTCCAAGTCCTCTTCGCGAAGTTCGGTATCCAATTTGATCTTGATTTTCTTTTTCGCCGTCGCCAAAATCTCTTCGAACAGCTCTTTTTCAACTTCCAAAACGACATCGGAGAACATTTGGATAAAACGGCGATGAGCGTCGAGTGCAAAACGGCGGTTGCCGGTTTTCTTTGATATCGCAGCGACGGTTTTATCATTGAGTCCGAGATTCAAAATTGTATCCATCATTCCCGGCATTGAAAATTTGGCGCCAGAGCGGACGGAAACCAAAAGCGGATTTTCAGTGTCGCCGAACTTTTTACCGGCGGAATTCTCCAGTTTGGCAATCGCTTTTTGATATTCGCCGTCAAAATCTGCCGGCAGTTTTCCGGAATTTTTTGAGAAATAGTTGCAAACTTTAGTTGTTATCGTAAAACCGGGAGGAACCGGAACGCCGATCTTAACCATCTCGGCGAGGTTTGCACCTTTGCCACCAAGCAAGTCCTTCATTTTGCCGTCGCCATCGGCCTTACCTTCGCCAAACGAATAGATCATTTTTTCCGCCATTCAAATCTCCTTTCAAAACTTAAGTAGAAAAAAATTAAGTAACTTAAGTTCCTTAAGTCACTTAAAAATCTTTTGATAAATTTATTTTAGCAAAAAACTTTCTTAAAATCAAATTGCCAAAAACACTTGACAAATAAAACAGGGTTTGCTAAAATCTAAAACAAGAAGACGACGGTGGAGTTTTGGTCCAGTGGTGATCGTCTGACAAGGGGGATAACTTACCTGCTCGGCTGTAACGCGGTTAGTTATCCCCGCCCAATGACGGGATAGTCGGTTGTCTGTGGCTACCCA